>NZ_PZZL01000031.1 GCF_003046185.1 Phreatobacter oligotrophus | reverse complement strand
ATCCGTCAGGTTCTCGACGCCATGCCCGGCATCTCCTACGCCTTCGCCCAGCCGATCGACATGCGCGTGCAGGAGATGATCATCGGCGCCCGCGGTGACGTGGTGCTGAAGGTCTTCGGCGATGACATCGACGAGCTGAACCGCATCGCCGCCGAGGCGGCCGCCCGCATCCGCGCCTTGCCGGGTGCGGCGGACGTCTTCGCCATGCGCAACGGCGGCATGAAGTACCTGACCGTCAGCATCGACCGGCTGAAGGCCGGCCGTCTCGGCCTCAACGCCACGGAAGTGCAGGAGGCGATCCGCGTCTGGGTCGACGGCCGCCGGCTCGGCATCGTGCTGGAGGGCACGGTCCGCACGCCGCTGGTCCTGCGTGGCGAGCAGGCCCTGCGGGAATCGGCGGCCGACCTCGAGCGCGTCCAGCTCGTCACGCCGACGGGCGGCACGGTCGAACTCGGCCAGGTCGCGGAGATCCGGCTCGAGGATGGACCGATCCAGGTCACCCGCGAGCAGGGCCAGCGCTTTGCCACCGTGCTCGCCAATGTCCGCGGCCGCGACCTCGTCTCCTTCGTCGCCGATGCCGAGGCTGCGGTTGCCTCCTCGGTGCGCATCCCCGCGGCCTACACGCTGGACTGGGGCGGCCAGTTCGAGAACCAGCAGCGCGCCTCGGCCCGCCTCGCCATCGTCGTGCCGATCGCGCTCGGCGTGATCTTCCTGCTGCTCTACATGACCTTCGGCTCGCTCCGTCAGGCGCTGCTGGTGTTCTGCATCGTGCCCTTCGCCAGTATCGGCGGCATCGTGGCGCTCTGGGCCTCCGGCGAATTCCTCTCGGTCCCCGCCTCGGTCGGCTTCATCGCGCTGATCGGCATCGCGGTGCTCAACGGCGTCGTCCTCGTCTCCTACATCAACGAGGTCGTGGCACGCGGGACGCTCACCTTCCGCGACTCGGTGCTGGAAGGCGCCCGCCGGCGCCTGCGTCCGGTGGCTCTGACCGCCACCATCGCGGCGCTTGGACTGGTGCCTTTCCTGTTCGCGACCGGACCAGGCGCCGAGATCCAGCGGCCTCTGGCCATCGTGGTCATCGGCGGCCTGTTCACCGCGACGCTGCTGACGCTCGTCCTGCTGCCGATCCTCTACGAGCGGTTCGGCTGCGCGCCGGCGGAGAAGGCCGCGCATGACGCGCGGCTCGCGGCCCCGGAGAGCGGTTGCAGCGCTTCAGCCACATCGGTGCACCACGACACGGATGGCAAGTCCGTATCCCTGGCCTCGACGCTAGGCTCCCCCCTTGCTCCTGCTGGGCCTCTACCGTGACGGGCAAGTAAGGCGCGATTAGCCAATTCGATACTGCCTAAAGGATGCGCTGTATGTTCCGAGTCACCCTAGCACCGCTACTGGCACTGCTGATGTTCACACCAGCTACCGCTCGTGCCGAGATCCTCTCGCGGCACCTTACACAGGCTCTTTCAATTGACCCTGTGTTCCGCACGCTAGCGGCTCAACGCGAAGCTGCCGCCGCACGCGGAGTAACGGTCGCTTCGCCCATCGCCGGTTCACCCGTTATCGAAGGCAGTATTCGGTCCAACACGCGTGGTCCTGGAGTGAGCCGTGAATTTGAGGTCGGGGGCAGCGTGCCAATATGGCTTCCGGGCCAGCGCGAGGCTCTTGGCGGAGTGGTCACCTCGTCGCTAGCCGAGATCGACCAGAGGCTGAGACTGCGGCGGCTTGAAGTCGCTGGTGCGGTCCGTGAAGCGTGGTGGCAGGCAGTTCGAACTGAGCGCGATTGGCGCCTTGCCCGAGATCGCCTCGCAACCGCCCGAGATATCCAGCGAGACCAAGCCGCCCGCATCACGGCGGGAACGTCGGCGCCCGCTGACGATCTCCTTGCACGTGGCGAGGTCGCAGCGGCGGAACAAGCGTTGCGTGAAGCCGATGCTGCTGCCAAGGCATCGCGAACGGCCTATTCGGTACTCACCGCCGGTGGAATACCCACCGGGGTGCTCGAGCGGGCCGTCCCTCGCCGTAACTCAGATGACCATCCGGCAACTGATGCGGCCCGAGCATCCGTTGCCCGGGCAAGCGCTCAAATGCGACTGGTCAAGGCTACGCCGATCGAGAATCCTGAGATTGGGCTCTTCGGCCGTACGGAGGCAGGCGCTGGTGGAAGCGCGGAAACAACGGGCATTCGTGTGCGCATACCCTTGGCTACCGAAGCTCGAAATGCGCCGCGCCGAGCTGAAGCACGTGCTGGCCTTACCGAGGCAGAGGCTAACCTTGCTGCCGAGCGCCGCCGAATTGATGCCGGAATTGCGGCAGCAGTCGCTGCGCGCGACTCAGCCCGTCAAATCGCCGGCCTGGCCCGTACACGCCTCAGTCTTGCCAACGAGCAGCTCGCGATAGCGCGAACCGCTTTTCGAAGCGGCGCCCTCAGTGCGCTTGACTTATTCCGCATTCAACAGCTGCAACTGGAGGCCGCCCGTGCCTCAGCTGAGGCAGCGACTTCGCTTGGTCTCGCGGAATCCCGTCTCAATCAGGCCCTCGGCTTCGTACCGCTAAGCCACCAGCCCGGCGATCGCGTTGGAGCCAGCCCATCAAGAACATGAGGTGGCCCTCCCTAACAGATGGTGAGATCTCAGGCGGAAGGCGCATCCAGCAAGCAGCGCAAGACCAAATTGTCTGATCCATCACAAGCGGCCGTTGGCCCTGGGCGCTTCCTCAGAAGCCGGGGGTGATCAGTGTTTCCGAAGGCAGCCCTAGAAAACTCAATCGGGAAAAACCGCGACGCTCTTGGCTGGTCTAGCTGCACATACCAGAACCGATCATCCCCGTTCCGACACCGACGCAGGGCAAATTCCGGTTCGCTTCAGTATGGCGGCTGTGAAGGTCACTCCACATCGGGTGGCACTCGAGGAGCGTGGGGTGCCACCCTCAATGTCCGCTGCAATCTAGGAGGCCAGAGTGTGCAATGGAGGAGCGAAGTTGACGCAGAGGCCAGCAGTTTCTGCGCCCGAAGCGGAAGCTGAAAATGTCTGCTATGGGCTCGGGCGGCTTCGGCAGAAATCAAGAATTATGCACCGCCGCGGGGGGCATTGATCTGTCTTATGGTGTCCTACTGCAAATGTCCGGCGCATATACCCTCGCATGCCAAAATCGTTGCTTCCATTCAAGGTGCCGAAGTCGTGCACAATGTCGGCTTCGATCGAAGAAACCGGGCTCCGCTTGTGCGGCGCCAAACCGATGCTGGCTGGCTGATCGCACGCCTCGACAGCATCGGGAACGCCTCATCTTTAAAAACAGACGCCTACTCAGCCAGCTGGACCTGTGTCCCGACGACGCCGATCGAGGTCGGCACCCGCACGTCGGTCGCCCCATAGCGGGCGGTCATCACGAGGTTCGGCCCGGCGTCGAGCCCCATCCAGCGCGTGACGATAATCGTGTAGGCCGACTGGTCGGCCACGGGCTTGTTGGCATCGACCCTGAGGCGGCCGTTGGGCAGGTAGATCGTCCCGAGCAGCATGCGCGCGTCATCGCTGCTGATGAGGTGGCGGCGGCCGACCGCGGCGGCCCGGTCCTCGACGAACAGCAGGGAGGCCAGCGCTCCGTCGCGGGGCGCGGAGAGGCTGATGGAGCTGCGAGCCGCGAAGTTGATCGTGCTGCCCGCCACTGTCAGGTAGAAGCCGACATAGGTCCCGCTGAGCGAGGCGCCGCCGTCGATCCAGAGGGAACCGTCCTTGCTGACGTATTCGCCGGGCGCAAGGCGCACATTGGCCCCCTGGGTGATCCTTAAGCCACCGCAATAGACGCCGGGCCTCAGCGTGGTGCTCCCTCCCGAGATGACTATGTTGCGCTGGTTGCAGCCGCCGACGGCGGGCGGTGGACGGGAGGCGAGCGGGTCGCGCAGTTGCGGGCAATTCGTGATGGGATCGGGGGTGAAATTGGCCTTGGCACCGACTTTTCCGCCAGCCGAGCAGATGACCTGGGCGGACAGGTTGGAGAAGTTCAGGCCGACCATGCCCTGGGCATTCGACGAGTTGGAATAGACCGCGCAACCGGGCGCGGTCAGCTGCGCCCAGGTCTTCAGCCAGATTGCCTGCGGCTGCGCCGGAGTTACTCCTGCCAAGATTAAGGCGCCGAGCGAAAGTCAGGACGAACGGATGGCCCCATCCTTGTCGTCGCCTCCTGCCATCAACCGCTTCAAACAATAGCGGATGACCGGGCGTCGCGGCGGACCGCGGCGCAGACCAGATCCATGGATGTTACCTGTCGGCCGGTCCCCCCATGCAGGGCGAGCCGCCTGTCAACCTTCGCGCGACCGGCCACCGCCAGCGAGTGCCAGTTCCACCTTGAGGCCACCAAACCGGGAGCGCGCGAATGTGACGTCGCCACCATAAACCTCGACAAGGTCGCGGACGATGGCGAGACCCAGGCCGTGCCCGTCGATCCGTTCGTCGAGCCTGCGGCCGCGTTCGATGGTGAAGGTGTCGATGTCGGGGAGGCCCGGCCCGTCATCCTCGATGCTGATGATGGTCGCCGAGCCGTTGACGGCGCGGCCCTCGACCAGCACCTGGCCTTGCGTCCACTTGCGGGCATTGTCCATGACGTTGCCCAGCACCTCCATGAGGTCGGTCTCGTCCATGGCCACCTGCAGGTCGTCGGGCATGTCGACGGCATAGGCGATGGTCCGGCCCTCGGAGAGGACGGCCAACGCGTTGACCAGCGAATCCACAATGGGCCGGACGGGCGTCGCCTTGGTGCGGCGGAAGGCGCGGATGTTGGCGCGCGCACGCATCAGCTCCCGCGAGACATGCTGGCTCATCCTGACGACCTCGATGTCGATCTCGTCGGCGATGGCCGTCTGCCCCTCTCCGCGCAGCCGCCGGGCCAGCGTGCTGAGCACGGCGAGCGGCGTCTTCAGGCCATGGGCAAGGTCGCCGGCCCGGGCGCGGGCGGCGTCGAGGTCGGCGTCACGGGTAGAGAGGAGGGTGTTGAGGTCGTCGACCAGCGGCTGAACCTCCTCGGGAAAGTCGCCGTCGATGCGGTCGCGCTCGCCGCGATGGACCCGGTTCAGCGCGTCGCGCAAGGCGGAGAGCGGCGCCAGCGTCACGCCATTGGCGAGCCAGAGCGTCGCGAGCAGCGCGAGGCCGAGCACGGCCAACGCCGCCGCCGCATAGAGCGTGAACTGGCGGCGGGCCTCGTCCAGCTCGCTGTGGTCGAGGCCGACCGCGACGCGGACCGGCTCACCGCCGGCGACGGGATTTGTCGCCAGCCGCTCGAACACCATGATGCCGCGGCCCTGCGGCCCCTCCCGCTCATAGACGACGACCTCTTCGGGGGCGGGCAGGCGGGCGCGGAAGGGGAAGCGGAAGGCGCCCAGCGAGGTCGAGGCGACCTCCACATCGGTGCGGCCGACCTGCCAGTAGAAGCCGCTGAGCGGCAGGGTGAAGCGCCGGTCGGAGAGGACGATGTCGACCTTGAGCCGGCCGTCGGGACCGGTGGTGACGCTGCGGGCGAGGGCGGCGAGGTCATCGCCGATCTCGGCCGCGGCGCGCGAGCGCAGGGTGCTCTCGAAGATGAGGCTCACCGCGACGCCGGCAATCACCAGGGCCACGGCGATGGCGACGACGGCGGCCCAGGCGAAGCGGACGCGGATGGAGCGGGTCATCGGCCGGACCCGACGGCGGTGTCGATGACGTAGCCGTGGCCGCGCCTCGTCTGGATGACGCCGCCGATCTTCTTGCGCAGCCGCGCCACCATGACCTCCAGCGCGTTGGAATCGTGCTCCTTGTCCTGGCCGTGGATGGCGAGGGTCAGCTCGGCCTGCGAGACGATGCGCCCGGCATGGGAGGCGAGGTGGTTGAGCAGCCGATATTCGAAGGCGGTGAGCGCGACCGGCCGCCCCTCGATGCTGACGGTGCGGCTGCGGGTGTCGATCTCGAGCCCTGCCACCTTGACGATGGGACCGGCCTGGCCGGCGGCGCGGCGGGCCAGCGCCCGGACGCGGGCGACGAGCTCCTCCACGTGGAAGGGCTTGGTCAGGTAGTCGTCCGCGCCGGCATTGATGACCTCGACCTTTTCCCGCCAGCCGTCGCGGGCGGTCAGCACGATGACCGGCATGGTGCGCCCGTCGGCCCGCCAGCGGCGCAGCGCGGTGAGCCCGTCGAGGCGCGGCAGGCCGAGGTCGAGGACCACGACCTGGAAATCCTCGCTGTCGGCGCGGTACCAGCCGTCCTCGCCGTCGGCGGCGATCTCGGCGGCGAAGCCCGCCGCCTCCAGCGCCGCGCGGATGTCGTCGGCGATCCGCGCCTCGTCCTCGACGACCAGCACCCTCATGCCATCCTCATTGTCGCTCCGGCCTCCCGGCCCCGACGATGATGCCGCCGCCAGGCCCCCGGCATCAATGGGCCGGGCGAACGACCACCGCACCGGCGCCTTCCTTCACCGCGGCCGGCTTGCGGCGCGAGAAGACGGCGATGAGGGCGGGGAGGATGAGCAGGATCAGCACCGGCGCGAGGATGATCCCGCCGACCACGACGAAGGCGAGCGGGCGCTGCACCTGGCTGCCGATGCCCGTCGACATGGCGGCGGGCAGGAGGCCGACGCAGGCGGCGACGCAGGTCATCAGGACGGGGCGCAGGCGCACCCGGCAGGCCTCGATCACCGCGGCATGGATGGCGAGGCCCTGGTCGACCATGGCGTTGAAATAGACGATCACCAGGATGCCCTCCATCACCGAGATGCCGAACAGGGCGATGAAGCCGATGGCCGCCGAGACGCCGAAGGGCGTGCCGGTGACGGCGAGCGCCAGGATGCCGCCGACGAGCGCCAGCGGGATGACGCTGAGCGCCAGCAGCGTGTCGGTCAGCGAGCCGAAATGGGCATAGAGCAACAGGGCGATGAGCAGGATGGTGATGGGGACGATGACCTGGAGGCGGGCGATGGCGTCCTGGAGGTTGCCGAACTCGCCGACCCATTCGAGGCGGGAGCCGAAGGGCAGGTTCACCTGGCTCGCCACCCGCTGCTGCGCCTCCAGCACGGTGCTGCCGAGGTCGCGGCCGCGGACGGAGAACTTGATGGGGATGTAGCGCTGCTGGCCCTCGCGGTAGATGGTCGAGGGGCCGGAGACGAGGCGGACGGTTGCGACCTCGCGCAGTGGGATCTGCATCGTGCCGCCATTGCCGTCGCTGGCGCCGATGCGCAGTTCGCCGATGGCCTCGGGGCTCGCCCGGTAGCGCTCGGCCAGGCGCACATAGATGGGGAAGCGGCGGTCGGAGCCGCGCTCGAACAGGGCGCCGGGCGTGTCGCCGGCGATCGCCGTCTTGATCGCGGTGTTGATGTCGCCGGGCTGGAGGCCGAAGCGCCCGGCCTTCTCGCGGTCGACCTCGATCTCGACGGTGGGCTGCCCGAGGATGTTGAAGATGGCGAGGTCCTGCACGCCCGGCACGTCGCGGATGGCATCGCGGATCTCGCGCGCCGTGCGGCTCAGCTGCTGCAGGTCGTTGCCAAAGAGCTTGATCGAGTTCTCGCCCTTCACGCCCGAGGCGGCCTCCGCGACATTGTCCTCGAGATACTGCGAGAAGTTGAAGGATACGCCGGGCAGGGCGTCCGACAGCTTCGCATTGATCTCCTCGATCAGCTTCGGCTTGGTCATGCCCGGACGCCACTGCTCGAAGGGCTTCAGCGGCACGAAGACCTCGGCATTGTTGAAGCCGGCGACATCGGTGCCGTCGTCGGGGCGGCCCTGCTGGGAGATTGCCGTCTGCACCTCCGGGACGTCGGCGATGATGCGCCGCATGCGGTTCACATAGGCGTTGCCCTCCTGCAGCGAGATGGTCGGCTGGAAGGTGGCGCGCACCCACATGTTGCCCTCCTCCAGCTTCGGCAGGAATTCGAGGCCGAGCATCCGCGCGCCGATGGCCGCGACGACCAGCAGCATCACCGCCGCGGCGATGACGAGCAGCCGGCCGCGGATGATCGTCTCGAGCATCGGCTCATAGACGCGGCGGATCGCCCGCACCGCGAAGGTCTCGGTCTCCGACAGGTGACCCTTCAGGAGGACGGCGGAGAGCGCCGGGGTGACGGTGAAGGTGGCGAAGAGGCCCCCGGCGAGGGCATAGGCGTAGGTCTTCGCCATTGGCGAGAAGATGTGGCCCTCGACGCCCGACAGCATGAAGAGCGGCAGGAAGCCGACGATGATGATGGCCGAGGAGAAGAAGATCGGGCCGACCACCTCCGCCGCGGCGGTGAGGATGGTGCCGAGCCGGCCCTGTTCCTCGTCGACCCCGGCCGGCGCCTCGTGCCGCTCGGCGAGATGGCGGAAGATGTTCTCCACCATGATGACGGTGGCATCGACGATGAGGCCGAAATCGAGTGCGCCCACCGAGAGGAGGTTCGCGGATTCCCCGCGCAGCACCATGATGATGACGGCGGTGAAGAGCGCGAAGGGGATCGTCGCCGAGACGATGATGGCGCTGCGCAGATTGCCGAGGAAGATCCACTGCACGAGGAAGACGAAGAGCACGCCGAAGACGAGCGAGTGCATCACCGTGTGGGTGGTGATGGAGATGAGCTCCTTGCGGTCGTAGAGCCGCTCGATCCTGACGCCGGGCGGCAGCACGCCGCCGGCATTGATGCGGTGGACCTCGGCCTCGACCCGCTCCAGCGTCGGCATGCTCTTCTCGCCGCGGCGCATGAGCACGATGCCCTGCACGACGTCGTCGATCTCGTTCATGCCGGCGATGCCGAGCCGGGGCAGGTGACCGACCGTGACGGTGGCGATGTCGCGGATGCGCACCGGCGTGCCGGCGGACTGGGTCAGCAGCGTCGCCTCGATGTCGTCGGTCGAGCGGATCAGGCCGACGCCGCGCACGACGCCCGCCTGCGGGCCGATCTCGATGGTGTTGCCGCCGACATTGATGTTGGCGTTCTGCAGCGCCTGCATGATCTGCGGCAGGGTGAGGCCGGCCGCCATCATCTTCTGGAAATCGACGGTGACCTCGTAGGTCTTGGAGGTGCCGCCCCAGCCGGTCACGTCGATGACGCCGGCCACCGCCTTGAAGCGGCGGGAGAGGATCCAGTCCTGGATGGTGCGCAGGTCGGTGAGCGAATAGCCGGGCGGGCCGACGACACGGTAGCGGAAGATCTCGCCGATCGGGCTCAGCGGCGAGATCTGCGGCTGGACGTTGCCCGGCAGGGTCGGAAGCTGCGCCAGCCGGTTCAGCACCTGCTGCAGCGCCTGGTCGTAAGTGTAGTCGTAGGTGAACTGCAGCTTGACATCGGAGAGGCCGAAGACCGAGGTCGTGCGCAGCACCTTCATGTTGGGCACGCCGGCCATCTGGTTCTCGATGGGCATGGTGATGTAGCGCTCGACCTCCTCGGCCGAGAGGCCCGGCGACTGGGTGATGATGTCGACCAGCGGCGGGACGGGGTCGGGATAGGCCTCGATGTTGAGCTTGGTGAAGGCGACGCCGCCGCCCGCCAGAACCAGCAGGAAGGCGAGCACCACCAGGACGCGACGATCGAGGGCGAAGGAGACGACGGCGTTCATCGCTGCGATCCTCAGCGGCCGTCCGCGACCATCTGGTCGAGGAAGAGGCTGCCCTGGACGACGACACGCTCGCCGGCCGCCAGCCCGTCGGTGACCTGGACGAAGCCGTCCTGGACGAGGCCGGTCCTGATCGCGCGGATGGCGGCACGGCCAGCCTCGTTCACCACCCAGACATGCGCGTCGGCGCCCTGGCGGATGACGGCGCGGCGCGGCACGGCCGGCCAGTCGCTGCCCTTCTCGGTGAAGATGGTCACGGAAGCGAACATCTCGCGCTTCAGCAGGCCGCGCGGATTGGGGATGCTGGCGCGCAGGAAAAGCCGCCGCGTCGCCGGGTCGATGATGCTGGAGACGTGGTTCACCGTGCCGGTGAAGGTCTGTCCCGGCATGGACAGGACCTGGAAGGCCACCTCGTCGCCGATGTCGATGGCGGCCGTGTCGCCCTCCCGGACATAGGCGACGAGCCAGACATGGGCGGTGTCGTCGACGAGGAAGAGCGGGTCGCCGCCACCGCCCTGGACGAACTGGCCGGGGCCGATCTTGCGCTGGGCGATGAGGCCGGCGGTCGGCGCGAGGATCGGCGTCTCCGAGCTGATCGTGCCGCGCTCGCGCAGCTGGGCGAGGTCGGCGTCGGTCTTTCCGAGGATGCGCAGGCGGTTCTCGACCGCGAGCTGGGCGGCGATGGCCGAGCGCTCGTCGGCCTGCGCGCCCTTCAGGTCCGCCTGGGCCTGTTCGAGGTCGCGCAGCGGCGCGGCGCGGCCCTGGTAGAGGTCGCGCTGGCGGCGCTCGTTGATCTCGGCGAGGCGCAGCGCGGTGCGCGCCTTCTCGAGGTTCGACACGGCGGCGACGAAGTCGTTCTGCGCCGCGACCATGTCGGTCGCCTCGATGATGAAGAGCACCTGGCCCTGGCGGACGATGTCGCCGGGGGCGGCGAGGATGCGCACGATCTTGCCGGCATAGGGCGAGAAGACCGGGCTGGCGCGGTCCTCGTCGGTGGCGATCTTGCCCTCGGTGACGATGCGCGGCCGGAAGGAGCGCATGGCGATCGCCTCGATGGTGAGGCTGCGCAGCTCCTGGTCGGAGAGGGCGACGTCCTGCGGCGCTGCCGGGGCGGAGGCGGGGCCACGGGGGCCCTGGGCGGCGGCTGCGGCCGCGGGCTCGCGGGCGGCCCAGAGCGGCGCCATGAGCGGATAGCCGATCCATCCGCCGATGCCTGCGAGGGCGAGCACCGCGACGGCGACGATGACGAGGCGCCGGGATCGCGGGGACTTCTGGACGTGGGTCATGGGGGAGCCGGACAGGAGAGGAGCGCGCCGCGGGCGCACGAGGGAAGCGCTGTCTTACTCTCCGTCACCTGACACCGGCCTGACGGGGGGAGTCAGCGCATTGTCAGCTTGGGGTGGCTATAGCGTCGGCCTTCATCCGTTCTCCCGGGATGGTCTCCAGCGATGGTCCGGTTCCTCGTCTCAGCGCGCCGCGTGGCGCCGGCCCTCGGCCTTCTCGTCGGTTTCGCGATGCCGGCCGGGGCCACCGAGCGGGCGCCGCGCACCGCCACCGTCTCCTCGCTGGAGGAGGCCATGATCCGCGCCTGGCGCATCAACCCGGACATCCAGGCGCAGCGCGCCCAGGTCCGCGCCGTCCGCGAAGCCGAGCCCCAGGCCCGCGCCGCCATGCTGCCGCAGGTCAGCGCCACGGCCTATGCCGGCGTGCTCGCCACCCGCTCGCTGCTGCGCGGCGCCGACACGCCCTTCGGCGGCTCCACCCTCGCCCAGCGTGGCGTGGCCCTGACAGCGACGCAGACCCTGTTCGACGGCTGGCGCACCCAGAACAACGTCGTGCAGGCCGAACGGCTGACGGCCGCCCAGCGCTTCCAGCTGCGGGCGACCGAACAGTCCGTGCTGCTCGACGTCGCCACCACCTTCATCGCCGTGCGCACCGGCCTTGCCCTGGTCGAGGTGCAGCAGAAGAACGTGCAGTTCCTGACGACGACGCTCTCCACCATCCGCACCCGGCTCGCCGCCGGTGTCGCCACGCCCACCGACGTGACGCAGGCCGAAGCCCGTCTCGCCCGCGGCCTGTCCGACCTCAATGCGGTGCAGGCCGATCTCGTCATTGCCCGCGACCGCTTTGCCAAGCTTGTCGGCGCGCCCGCGGGCGAACGCCTGCGCCCCACGCCCGTCGTCGATCGCCTGCTGCCGGCGAGCCGGGACATCGCGCGCGACAAGGCGGGGCACGACAATCCAGCCGTGCTCGCCGCGGCCGAAGCCGTAAAGGCCGCAGATGCCGCTGTGCGCGTTGCGCAGGGCCAGATGCTCCCGCAGGTCGGCGTGCAGGGCCAGGCGGCGCGCGACTATGACACCGACAGCAGCACACGCCGCGTCGATAGCCTGCAGGTTGTCGGCCGCGTCACCGTGCCCCTTTATGCCGGCGGCGGACCGGAGGCGCAGGTCCGGCAGAACCGGGAGCTGGTAGGGGTCGCGCTGTTGCAGCTCGACAGTGCCCGTCTCCAGGCCCGCTCGGCAGCCTATGGCGCCCGCGTGGGCTTCGACACGGCCGGCATCGCCATCCGCGCGGCAAGCGAGGAGGTGCGCGCCGGTGAAGCGACCGTCGAGGGCATCCGCAGGCAGCTCGAGCAAGGGATCAGGACCGTGACGGAGCTGCTGAATGCGCAGCAGGACGCAGTGGCGGCTCGTGCGCGCCTGGCCCAGGCGACAGGCGACCGGGCGGTAGCGGCCTTCACCCTGCTCGCCGCCGTCGGCCGGCTTGGGCTCAACGATCTCGGCATCCGTGCCAAACCGCTCGCAGAGCCCCAGCCCCCGCCAGACATGCAGGTCCGCTTCGATTCCTGGCGGGACCTCCGGACGGTACCCCCGCTGATCGCGAGATGATTCAAGTGTCAAGCACTGAACTCCGACGCGATGAGATGGGCGTCCAAATGTCGCTCATCCTTCTCGTCCGAATGATTGAACGAGGTATCGAATAACCATATGGACGATCGCCTGTTCCTTCCTCTGGCAGCCACCCCGTTGTCCCTTTCTCCCGTTCTCTGGCGCTCGGAGCCGCAGCTCGCCGCGGTGGTGCCGCAGGCCTCGCTGGCAGCGCTGCTGGCGCGGCATGGCGGCCGCGTCTTCTGGACCCTGGCGCTGACCCACGCCATCCTGTCGGTGGTCGCGCCGGCCATCGGCTTCCACACCCTGCCGCGCGACACGATCGAGGGGTTCCTCTGGGGC
>NZ_PZZL01000030.1 GCF_003046185.1 Phreatobacter oligotrophus | reverse complement strand
TAGCCACCGCGCGAAAGCTGCTCGTAACCCTCAATGCCATGATCGCCAGTGGCCGGAGGTACGTCCCTCAGGGCTCCAGCTGAATACAGTTGCCGACAAACCCGGGTCGGTTCAGACTCGCGCACGAAGGCAGACTGCATCGAGATGACCTCTGCCAGCGACTTGGCCTCGGCCAGGGCGCGGACATGATCGAAACAGGCGGTCATGTTGGCGCGGGCCATATCGAAGGCCTTCTGGTTGGCGACCTTCATTTGATCGGCAGTCTGCTCGTAGGTTTCACGGATCAGGTCAGTCGACTGCGCGGTTGCAGTCGCGAGCTGGGAGTAGCCTTCCTGAATCTGCGCGGCAGTCTTTTCGGCGGCGGCCTTCAACGGAGCCGGCATTGCCACCTTGGTAAGGCCGGCCAGAGCCTCAGGCAGCTTCGGAAGTTCGTCAGCGGAGAGATCGAAAGCGTTGAATGGGAAGAGTATGCCGTTCGAAGCACCGTTGTCCGACTTGGGACGGGCCGTATCCTCGTTCATCGGGGAGACTACCAGGCGGGGGCGTGGGAGAGGGTCGGGCGCCTACCCCGCGGAGGCAGACCGGAAAAGGCTACTCTCGCGGCAGCCTTACTACACCGATATCCCGCAGCATGCTGCGTTGCAATAAACTGGAGGACGTAATGGCTTACGAGACAGCTTTCGTTTCTGCATATATTCGCGTCCCACCGGTTTGCCGGGACCGATAGGCCCTTGGGTTTGCGCGGACGATTTGAACTGCGACAATCGTGCGATTGCGCAATGCTGGCGAAGACCTTGGTCGAATGATCGGAGGATGCAATGGCACGAGAACTCCCCAAAAGGATTGTTGCGGTTGCACTTGCGCTGCTGGCAGTGGTCGGCAGTGCGCTCGCGCAGGAGGAGCGCCCATTGAGGGTGATCGCTGCCAATGCGGTGAAGGGTGGGCTCCAAGAGCTGAGCGAGCTTTATCAGGAGCAGTCGGGGCGCCGGGTTGAGATCACTTGGAGCGGCACGGAGGCGACGACGCGGCGGATCGCCGGAGGCGAAGCATTTGATATCGTCCTGATCGGCTCCGATGCGATCGGAAAGCTCGTTGAAGCTGGGTATCTGGCAGCTGATGGTCAGAAGCCAGTCGCCAGGACTGGTGTCGCCATGGCGGTTCGCAGCGGGTATGCGCCTCCACCGATAGGCAATGCGGAGGCAATCCGATCAGCTGTGGTCGCGGCACCTCGGCTCGCCTATTCCGCCGGACCAAGCGGCGCGTACGTTGAGGCGCTGCTCGCCCGTCTTGGAGTGTCCGATCTGGTGGCGCCCAAGCTCAGTCGCCCACTCTCTGGCGCCGAAGTGGCCCGGTTGGTAGCGAGTGGTCAGGTGGATCTAGCCTTTGCGCAAGTTAGCGAGTTTCTCGGTGTGCCGGGTATTCAGTATCTGGGGCCGTTGCGAGAAAATCTGCAGAACTACACGACATACGTGGC
This sequence comes from Phreatobacter oligotrophus, assembly GCF_003046185.1. Classification (NCBI taxonomy): domain Bacteria; kingdom Pseudomonadati; phylum Pseudomonadota; class Alphaproteobacteria; order Hyphomicrobiales; family Phreatobacteraceae; genus Phreatobacter; species Phreatobacter oligotrophus. The sequence goes on along the minus strand of NZ_PZZL01000030.1, from coordinate 12,905 downwards.
TGCTGTTCCAAGCAGGGGGCACCACGGCGATGCTGCTTCGTTTATTCGCTTCATCACCTCGCAAGCGGCCAGCAACGCCATCCGAACGATGGGGATGGAGCAACCGAGATAGGCAATGTCACTCAAGTCAAAGACGGGGAAGAGAACGTCGTGACCCAGATCATTCAATCCCCTGGATCCGCTTTAATCAGCAGCTAGTTGGTCGAGCCTGGCCGGGTCCGTTTTCTCCGGACGCGCTGCCTGTGGCAAAAATTGGCAGGGGATTATCTTGCAGGTGATTGCTCGCACTCGCCCGTCCTGCTGACACGGGCAGACCTGCCCGACCATCAAAAAATGGCCGGGGAGTGTCAGTTACCAGAGAACTCCGGCAGTTTGCCCGCGCGAGCTTCCTTCAGAACCTCGAGCCGAAGCGCGGAGGACAGGTTTGGCCCTTCACGTTCGCTGTCGATCCGCAACATGAGCGCTTGGATCGACTCTTGGTTCAATCGAGCGAGCGCGCGCAATGCTTCCCAGAATTCGTCCTCCATGGATATGGATGTTTTGTGCCCGCCCAGATTGATGGATCGCTTTTTGATCTGCGACTGGAGGGTAATGCGACGGTTCGGCGGGGGCACAGGTGGATCTCCGACATCATGTCGTCCATCGCGGCACGTCAGCGCGAGTCGGTTAATTATTTCCTACCGCGCTGAAGTAGGGCCCTCAGCGGTCTCCCGGAATGCGCGCCGCGTTGCCCGGCCGAATTCTGGCGATGTCAGGATCCTGGCCTTCGCGACGAACCGCCACGCCATGAGCGGAGGCGCCTGGGTTCGATCGGGGGATCTAGTCATTTTCTACAACCGCATTTGCCCGGCAAAGACGCTTATCAGCCTCGGTGGTGACGCCGCCTTGCTGCATCCTGATGTGGCTCGCGCGCCTCATGCACCACGTGCGCTTCGGCCAATATGCCGTGTTTCAGCGGAGCAGAGCCTGCGAGGTGCGCACCGCCCCCATGACTTCGCAATTCACGCAACAGGCGTCTGTTCTGGCTGGGTCGTGGGAGCCACACTCAGTGGTCCGCTGACGCGATTACGTCCCGCATCTTTTGCCGCGTAGAGGGCGTGATCTGCGAGACGGACCAGGTCCTTGACTGTCGATGTCGACATCCCCGGGGGCACTGTGGCAACGCCAATGCTCACGGTGACAAATTCGCTTGCGCTATTGCCGCTATGGGGCAAGGCGAGCTCCTCGATCCCATGGCGAATGCGGTCTGCAACCACGTGAGCCCCGGCGCGATCGGTCTCCGCGAGCAGAAGCGCGAACTCCTCACCTCCGTACCGTGCGGCGAGATCACCTGGCCGCGTCGCATGGCCTTGGATCACTGCCGCAATCTGCTGAAGGCAATGATCGCCTGCCAGGTGGCCATAAGTGTCATTGAATGCTTTGAAGTGATCGGCATCGATGAGAAGCAGGCTGATGGGATGGTCTGCCCGTCTTGCAAGTTGCATTTCGCGCTCGGCGCGATCGTCAAGGAAGCGACGGTTCGCGAGGCCTGTCAGCCCGTCAAGCGTCGCGAGACGAGACAGGTGCCCTTCCAGCTGCTTGTGCTCAGTCACGTCGCGCGAGATCGCGACGACGCCGTTCACCCGTCCGCTGGATGGATCGCGTGTGACAGAGAGAGAGGACTCAAGCCAAACGGTCCCGGTCGTCCGGTGCCTGGTCCTGTAGGCAATCATCGCTTGAGAGATCTCTCCCCGGCGTAGCTTTGCAACCAGCGCCTCGACCGCTGTGCGGTCTCCGGTGTCCAGACCGGCCAATGCATGGCCTCCGACCAGCGCATCGGGGGCCCAACCAAGGACGCGAAGCGATGCAGGCGACACGTAGGTGAGGGTGCCGTCAAAATCGATCCGTGTGACCATATCGTTGGATGCCTCGGCGAGGAGCCGAAACTCCGTCTCGCGCGCCATGACGGCACTGAGCAGTCGCTGACGCGAGTTCAACTCACGGATCATGAGCATACCCATGATGCCGATGATCGCGGTGAGCGCCCCGACCATGCTCATTCGCCACATCGCTTCCGCCCGCCAGGGTGCGATGACTTCCTCGTACCCGCGGGCCACCAGCATGACCAAACCATTCTTGGTGCTGCGGTGATATGCGCTGATCCTCACCACATCGTCCAGAATGCTACGGAAGTGGACCACCCCGCTGTTGTCGGCAGAGACATGCCGGAAGAACGGTGAGTTTGTGAAGTTTCGACCGATCGCCTGTTCGTCGAACGGATGTCGCGCGAGAAGGCTACCGTCGTTTCGCAGAAGGGCCAGCGAGCCTTGCGTACCCACGTCGAATGCCTGGAACTTTTCGACGAAGTAGGTGACGTCGAGCGAAGCTAGCGCGACGCCGGCAAATTGCCCGTCAGGGGTATTGAGTCGTCTCGAAACGGTGATGATCCATTGGCCACCTGACCGGCTCCTGACGGGTACCCCAATGAGTGGCCCTCGATCGTTCGATGCGCGGTGCTGCCGAAAGTAGTCCCGGTCGCTGTTGTTGTGACCCACTATGTTTTCGGTTTCAGATGTTGCAATCCACGAACCGTCAGCGCCATAGACGAACAGGCCGCGTAGGCGAGGAATGGTTGATTTTCGCAGATAGAGCAGCTCTTGCAGATGCTTTACAGCGTTGGGCCGATCACCAAAGTTCTCCAACCAATGTGCGATCCCGATCAGGGCGTTGTCCACAAGCTCAACGCTGTCCTCGGCCTGCTGGACGAGTGAGCGAGCAAGATTGCTTGCTTCAGTCTCGGCGAGCCGAATATCGGCGTCCCGGATCTGCGCTTCGCGATACCAGCTGAGACCAATGATGGTGACGCAAACGACAACCAGGAGAACCCTCATGGCGTGCGTGGGCCAGTTCATCGTGTGGGCGTAGTGGGATGTTGTGGTTGTCATGACGTTTCCGTGCCTGCCATCAGGCACCGCAGAAGGTTTTTATTTCTATAATGCGGCGCATGCGACTTTTGAGGCGGCAGCGATCCCGATGTCAAATTTACCGAGAATTTCTGCGCGCAAAGGCCAATTTACACGCCACGGCGCGAGGTACGACAGCTGCTATGGATCTACGTTCAACCGCGTATGGCGCTCGATCGCCTGCCGTTTCCGCGGAATCTTCAGGCAAAATTAACGCCATTGCTGCGTTGAATATGTGCCTCTTGCGTGGGCTGAGGGCAGCCCAAGATCGCTGATCATGGCCCCGGAGAAACGCCATGTGGCACTATTTCGGTACGAGTGCTCGTGATCGCAATGCCAAGTTCGCGGCCTTGGATCGCGTCCAGGCCATTATCGAGTTTGACCTCCAGGGGACAATCCTGGACGCAAATGCCAATTTCCTAAAGGTGCTTGGCTACACGCTTGAGGAAATTCGCGGCAAGCACCATTCCATATTCGTCGATGCGGCTGCCAAGGCTGGTCCCGAATACCAGGCCTTTTGGGACAAACTCCGGGCCGGGCAGTTCGAAGCGGGGCAATTCAAGCGCATCGCCAAAGGTGGCCGCGAAGTCTGGATCGAGGCGTCCTACAATCCTCTCTTGGACGAAAAGGGCAAGCCTTACCGGGTCGTCAAGTTCGCGACTGACATCACGCGCCGGAGCTGTGAGGACGCCGAACGGGCAGGGGAATTAGCGGCGATCCGCCGGTCACAGGCGGTGATCTCGTTCACGCCTGATGGCATGATCCTGGATGCGAACGACAATTTCCTCAATGCTGTCGGCTACAGTCTTTCGGACATCAAAGGCAAACACCACTCAATCTTTATCGATGCTGCAACGAAGGCGAGCAGCGATTACGTCCGCTTTTGGGAGAGCTTGAAGCGAGGTGAGTACCAGGCCGGGCAGTATCGGCGGCTTGGTCGGGACCAGAAGGAGGTGTGGCTCCAGGCGTCCTACAACCCCATTTTCGATCCATCGAGGCGGGTGGTGAAGGTGGTCAAGTTCGCCACAGACATCACGGAGCAGATGCAAATGCTCGGTCGGCTCCGCACGATGATCGATACGAACTTCCAGGAGATTGATCAGGCGATTGCTCGAACCAATGAGCAGTCCGCTCACGCGATTGAAGGGGCTGGTCTGACACGTGACAATGTCCAGGGGATGGCTGCCGCCACCGAGGAACTGGCCGCCTCCATCTCGGAAATCTCCCAAATGATGGCCAAGTCGCGCACTGCGACCGAGAGCGCCTTTTCTCAAACCGACGCGGCCGGCACGCATGCTAGCCGCCTCTCGGAAGCCACCGTGGCCATGGGTGGTATTGTGGGCTTGATCAATAATATCGCCGGCCAAATCAATCTGTTGGCGCTCAATGCGACGATTGAATCCGCGCGCGCGGGGGAAGCCGGAAAGGGCTTTGCTGTGGTGGCTCAGGAGGTGAAAAACCTCGCCAACCAGGCTGCCAAGGCTACCGAGCAGATCGGTTCCGAGATCAATGGGGTCCAGGCGATTTCGGATGATGTTCTGCAATCTCTCCAGGCGATCCGCTCTTCGATCGAGGTGCTGCGGGACAGCGTTGTGGCAACGGCCGCGTCCATCGAGGAGCAGAGCGCTGTCACGCACGACATGTCGTCCACGATGCAAGCCGCCGCCCGCTCGAGCGCTGCAATAACCGAGAACATGACCGGCATCTCGGCAGCCGTCACGCAGGTCTCAACGGCGGTTGCGGCGACGCGCGAAGCAGCTGTCGTCCTGGCGCGGTAGGCTCGCAAGACGCTCCCTGACAGTCACCTTTTGCGATGCCTGCATTCGCCAAACGGATCTGAAGCAGCCAGAAGTAGCATTAACGGCAATTTCACAGGTAATTGCGACAGATTGATGCCTGCCGCACGATGGAACATGACCCATGGCAAGGCGATCGTCACAGGTCTGCACGCCTCTGGAAGCTCACTCGGTGTCCGTGGCTCCGAGCCTGCGAGACTGGCGCAGATTGGTCACTCTGGCGCCAAACGGCATGGCGGTCGTGGATGGTGCCGGGCGCCTGGTGGCGGTTAATCACATCGCGCTACATCTTCTGGGCCACCCGGACATAAGTCGGCCAGCCAACCTCGACTTCGGCGCCGGCTGGCGCACCCGGGACGCCCCCTTCCAATCCCTCTGGACCGGGTTGGAGGGCCGGACGCACGATACGGCTTCCTCAAGTTCGGTTGTTGCTCTGGAGGGCCCAGACGGCGAGCGCCGCTGGCTTTCCATTGCGATCAGCCCAATCGCAGATGCTTCAGAACGTCAGTTTGTGGTAACTATCGACGACGTGACCGCGTTCGGGGCCGCAGCAGCTGAGCAAAAGGTTGGCCGGCGCGACGCGGAGCAAGCCCTGGAGCAAGCGAAAGCCTTTCAAAGCGTACTCAACAGCGCGGCTCTGATTGCGGTGATCGACCGACGTGGTCGGTTCGTTGAAGCGAATGCTCCGTTTTGCCGACTTTCAGGGTTTGAGCGCGAGGAGCTAATCGGACGGCACTATCTGTCACTTCAGGCGAGTGACACGCCGCGAACGTTGGCCTGGAACGTCCTAAGAACCTTGCGGCGTCGTTCGGTCTGGCGCGGGGAGCTGTGCGAAATATCGAAAGGCGGCCAGCGCTACTGGGCCGATACTTCGGTTACCCCCCTGCACGATCGGTTGGGGCGCATTGATCGCTTTCTGATCGTCCGGACGGACATTACTGCGGGTCGCCGTGCCGAAATGCTGCTCGCTGAGGCCATCGATGCCGTCCCCGATGGGTTCGTCATTTTTGATGAAGACGACAAACTCGCCGTCTGCAATGCAGCCTATCGGAATGGCTACCCGGAAACGGCTCCCATTGTCGCTCCCGGCATCAGCTTCGAGGAAATCATTCGGTTCGGCCTCGAAAATGGCCAGTACCCCGCTGCGGGAACGGACGCCTCGTCCCAGACAGCTTGGCTCAAGGAACGACTCGCAAGCCATCAGGCGGAAGCCAATGAGGTTCTTCAGCAGCTGCCAAACGGTCGATGGATGCAGGTTCGCGAGCGACGAACCAAGTCCGGCCATTCGGTTGGCTTTCGGACCGATGTCACTGATCTTGTTCAACAGCGAGAGCTGCTGAAGACCATTATCGACAGCTTCCCAGGCGGAATCTCCTACATCGACGCCAATCTGCGGCTGCGACATCACAATGCGCAGTTTCGAGAGATCCTTGAGCTTCCCGAGGATCTAATCGATCGGCCTGTAACAACACTGAAAGATATCATCTCTTACAACGCCTACCGAGGTGAATACGGTCCGGGCGATCCAGAGCAGCAGATTGCGGAACGACTTGAGCTCGCAACGCGGAACGTGCCGCATCAGTTCGAGCGCGCGCGACCCGATGGGCGTGTTATTGCGGTTCAGGGCGTTCCAGTCAGCGGCGGCGGGTTCGTTACCAGCTATATAGACGTAACTGAGCGGAAGTCTCTGTACGACAAGGCTCTCCGGGCGAGTCAGGAGGCGTCGGAGAAGGCACAGCAATTGTCGTTGACCCTTGAACATATGGCTCAAGGCTTGGTTATGTTTGGCGCTGACGAACGGCTGTCGATCTTCAATCAGAGGTATGTTCAGCTGTTCGAGCTCGATCCTGGGCAGGTCGTCAAAGGCATGTCAGCGTTCGAACTCCTGCAACTCAGAGGTGATGCAGGCACGTTTTCTGGGGAGCCTGTGGAGCGGCTCATCGCCTTGAAGCGCAATCTTGCTGACGGTGAGGAATTCCGCACGACGCTCAAGACGCGCTCCGGGCGGTTGATCCAGTCTGTGACGTCGCCCATCCCGGGCGGTGGGTGGGTAACGACCCACGAAGACGTCACGGATCGGGCTGCAGCGCTCGAGCGCATTCATCACGCGGCTCACCACGACGCTCTAACCGGGCTCAACAATCGAGCTGCGCTCAAGTCCTACGTGGGCGAAGCGCTGCTCAGCGACCAGAGCTTTAGCATTCTCATGATCGATCTCGACAGGTTCAAGGCGGTCAATGACACCTATGGCCACGCTGTCGGTGATGAGATCCTGCGTCAGGTCGCCGAGCGGATGCGTCGCTGCGTCCTTGACGAGGATATTGTGGCTCGGCTTGGCGGCGACGAGTTCGCCATTATCCATCGCAGTTTGCCGCAAGTTCCGATGGCGACGATCGCTATGGGTCATCGACTGCTCGAAGCAGTATCTGAACCCTACATGGTCGAGGACCGGCAGCTCCTCGTTGGGGCCAGCATCGGGATCGCCATGGCGCCAACCCACGGCGCCAGCGCGGACGAATTGATGAGAAACGCAGATGCAGCGCTCTACAAGGCTAAAGCTGACGGCCGAAACGGAGTGCGCGTCTATGACAGCGAACTCGACGCGATCGTGCGGTCAAGGCGGGCGCTCGAGGCTGATATCCGCCTCGCCCATTTGCGGGGGGAATTTCGGCTCCATTACCAGCCTGTCGTCGATTTGCGCAGCGGAGAGGTGACCGGGGTCGAGGCTCTACTTCGTTGGCAGCACCCGGAACGAGGGCTTATCTCGCCGGCGGCCTTTGTTCCGTTGCTGGAAGAGACCGGTCTCATCAACCCGGTCGGCGATTGGGTCATTGAGAAGGCCTGTCTGGATGCGAAGGAGATGCCTCCGCACATTCGCGTCGCGGTCAACGTATCGCCTGTCCAACTGCGAAACCGAAGCATGTGCGCTATTGTGGAACCGCTACTCATGGCCACAGGGCTTGACCCAGCCAGGCTCGAACTGGAAGTGACCGAGAGCATTCTCATCGACCGCGATGCGGTCCTGCTCGATGATCTCCAGCGGCTGCGCAAGCTGGGTGTTCATATCGTGCTCGACGATTTCGGAACGGGTTACTCGTCTCTCAGCTATATTCGGACGTTTCCGTTCGACAAGCTGAAGATCGACAAGGTCTTCATCGATGACCTTGGCCGCAGCGCTGATGCGCATGCCGTCGTTTGCGCGGTCATCGGACTCACCAAAAGCCTGGGAATCTCATCGACTGCTGAGGGTATCGAACAATCAGATCAAGCCCAGCTCCTTGCGAACGCAGGCTGCACCTTCGGCCAAGGTTATCTGTTCGGCCGTCCTGTCCCTGCGGATGAACTCGGTTTCGAAAACCGACGGATTGGGGAGGTAATCGAGCCGCCGCGTCGCAAGGTCGGATAGCTTGCCGCGCTTAAGCTGCACCGTAGGAACGCGAGAAGGAACCATGCTTTACAGATGCATATACGCCAGCAAGCTGTCTGACGCCATCGATGAGCATGCAACATTTGACACGCTGACCCAGATCGAAGGTCAGTCAGCCCGGAACAATGCGCGGCTGAAACTCACCGGCATTCTGCTATCCGTGGACAGGCATTTCCTGCAGGTCCTGGAGGGCAGCAATCGTTCAATCAGCACCTTGCTCGGGAAACTGTTCACAGACCAGCGGCACTCAGACATCCTGTTGGTCGAGCTGGTGCCCGTTGACCGGCGACTCTTTCCCGAGTGGACCATGAAATGGGCACCCCTGAAGCGCAGGCCCGATTTTGTCGCGTCCGGCTGGACACCGGAAAATCTCAAGGCCCCCGCCATCCTGAGCCTGGCCAAATCGATCCGAGCTGGGGTTAATCCGACCAGTCGGATGGGCGCTGCTCATGTTGCGCCTGATGGAATTTATTTGGACTGAAGACCAACCACGACAGCGCGATCGATACTACGCTCGACCCAGAGCGATCGATGATCCTGTTCAAACGCCTCAAAGCCCAGAAGCTTTATTCGGATGCAAAAATGAAAAAAGGGGAGAGCGCCGGCTGTTGCGCTCCCCCCCCCTACACCCGCGATGTGTCCACACATCGCTGCGTACTGGGTTACGGTATAGCAATTGAAGATCGGTAAACGGTACGGTCTTGCTAGCTGCGATCAGTGGCGTAGAGGTTGTTTTGGACGATGGCGGGTTTTCCACCATACCCCTCCGCCCGCGTCTGGCCCGCCGCTCTCGGGGGAGAGCGGCGGGCTTCTCCATTTGGGTAATTTCCGTCTGTCATATGATGCCACGGGGCTAATCGTCCGAGCGGATCCCACTTGCCATTACTTCAGCGACGTGTTGAGCGACGTGAATTTGGCATTGACCTTGGAACCGAGCCCGTAAACCGCTGTGATGACCACAGCGGCGATGCCGGCGGCGATGAGGCCATACTCGATGGCAGTGGCGCCGCGCGTGTCGGCGAGAAAGTAACGTAGCTTTTGCACGGGCGGGGGTCCCAGTTTCCACCCTTATAGGGGCTTTGCATTAAAGGCTGTATAACAGGGATTACGACCTTCGAAGCATTCCAGCATTCTGGCTTTCCGCTGCATTGGCTCGCTCGCATGTCAACGGCGTGCATTGAAAGCATGACAATCCCAAGTCCGAAAACGCCACCTGACAGTGCCGACCACCTGCTTGAGTGCGAGTTTGTGCTTGAGCCGATGTTCCAGATCATCGCGGATTTAGCCGAGGCGACGGGTTGGTCGCCGGAGACGGTCGCGCTTGCATTGGGTGGACTCTCAGCGGCGCGGATCGAAGCGGTTGAGGCCGACAAACAACTCGACGCCGAGATTCGCGCAAGGCGGCAGGAGCATTGAGGAACCGCCGCAATCCAACTGAGGCCGAGAAGGCGCTGTGTGAGGTGCTGGTGAAGGACCTCGACTTTGCCGGTCGTGGCTTGAAGCGCGCGGTGCCGATCGGCCCGCATGTCGCCGACCTCGTCTCCTTCGACGAGCGGGTGGTGGTCGATTTCGAACCGCACACCCAAGGTGACGCCGCCGCAGGCTGGCGCGAGGAGAAACGCGCCTGGCTCGCGGAGCGCGGCTATCGCATCGTCGTCATGGAGGCGCGGGTGGTGGAGACCGATCCGCCCGCCGCGCTGGAGGATCTGCGCGGACGGCTCGCGGCCCTGCCGCCGCCTGCCCGCTAAGGGACCATTCACCCTGGCTTGTAACAGCCCGTTGCCGGAGCATGGCAAAGCGGCGCGACGGCGCCGTTCGGCGGTCGCATTTACCGAACGTCAGCAAGCAGATGCGCAAATCCCCGGTACGTCGTGGAGTTTGCCGCCATGCTCGATCGCCCCGCCTGCCGACCCTTTTCGCTTCGTCGCGGCACGATCCTGTCCCGCCGCCTGGCTGGCCTTGCCAGGACATTCCGCCTGTCCCGCGCCGGCAATGTCGCGATCATGTTCGCGCTGGCGCTGCCGCCACTCCTCGGCGTGGTGGGCTCGGCGGTGGACTACACCTATGCCGCCCGCGCCAAGTCCAAGCTCGATTCCGTTGCTGATATCGCGGCGCTGACGGGGGTGAAGATCGCTTCGACCGTGCCGACCGCGGCGGTCGCCAAGACCAATGCCACCGCCAGCTTCAATGCGAACACCGAGACCTTCCCGCGGGTGACGGTCAACAGCGTCAACATCACCGTCTCGGACAATGGCCTCGTCCGCTCCTCCAGCGTGACCTACACCGCGACGGTGCAGAACGCGTTCATGGGCCTCTTCGGCTATTCGACGCTGCAGATCGCGGGCAGCTCAACGGCCTCGTCGAACCTGCCGACCTATATCGATTTCTACCTGCTGCTCGACAACACCCCGTCCATGGGCATCGGCGCGACCCCCGCCGATGTCCAGACGATGGTCAACAACACCTCCGACCAGTGCGGCCTCGCCTGCCACGACCTGTCGAACAGCAATGGCTATTATCAGCTGGCCAAGCAGCTGAAGGTGACCATGCGCATCGACGTGGTGCGGGCGGCCGCCCAGCAGCTGATGGACACGGCGCAGGCGACGCAGGTGGTCAGCGGCCAGTTCCGCGCGGCGATCTACACCTATGGCGACAGCTGCACCGCCCTCGGAGCCACCGAGATCACCTCGCTGACGACCAATCTCTCCAATGCCAAGGCCAAGGCCGGCAATATCGACCTGATGACCATTCCCTATCAGGGCTACAATGACGACCAGTGCACCGACAACACGGCGTCCCTTTCCGCCGTGAACAAGCTGATCGCCACGCCGGGCGACGGGTCGACGGCGGGGGCGCCGCAGAAGGTGCTGATGCTGGTCGCAGACGGCGTCAGCGATGCGAGCCTGCCCTCGACCTGCACCCGGGCGCTGTCGAGCAGCACCCGCTGCCAGGAGCCGCTGAACCCTGCGATCTGCGACACGATCAAGAACCGCGGCATCCGTATCGCCGTGCTCTACACCACCTACCTGCCGCTGACGACGAACTGGTGGTACAACCAGTGGATCGCGCCGTTCCAGTCGACCATCGGCACCAAGATGCAAAACTGCGCCTCGCCGGGTCTGTATTTTGAGGTGAGCCCGACCCAGGGCATCGCGGATGCCATGACCGCCCTGTTCAAGAAGGCCATCGCCACGGCGCGCCTCACGCAGTGAGCCTCAGACGCAATTTCAACCCCTGTCTCACCGGAACAAACGATCGAAGCAGTCCAATGTCACGTGGTTTCGAAGGTCTCATCGTTCTTGCAGCGACGTTGGCCGGTGGCTCATTCGGCATATTGGCCGGCATTGTGCTGGATCATGAGGGATTTTTCGGCTCGCGAGACGCGCTCGCTCATGCCGTCGAAGGCGGGCTTTTTGGAGCAGTGATGGTCGCCATCGTGCTCTGGTTCATGCAGCGTACAAATGCTGGCTCGGACGTTGAAGATGGCGTTTAGCGTTGCCCGGCACCATTCTAGCCTACCGACAGCGGGCGGCATTTGCCGCCCACCACCCGGCGGCCCTCAGCGCTGGCGAGCGATGATCCGGGCTTGGATGCCGTCATAGACGCCCTGGGTCAGGATGTTCTTGCGCACGAGCTCGTCCTTGCCGCGATAGGGGCGGCCGGCGATGATCGCTTTGGCACGGGCCTCGCCGATGCCGGGGAGAACGCGCAGCTCCGCTTCCGTTGCGGAGTTGATGTCGATGAGCTGGACCGCCGGAGTGGTGGCGGCCGGAGTAGCCGACGGGGTCGTCGTCGCCGGGGCGGTCGGCGCCGGACGGGTCGTCGGCGTGGTGGTCGAGGGCTGGGTGACCGTCTGCGCCATCGCAGCGGTGCCGGCGAGGCCGAGGGCGGCGGCGAGCATCAGGGTCTTCAGCATGGCGTGTCCTTCCGGTTCAGCCGGCGGGCCGCTGCGCGGTCCCTGATCGGCTGGTGAGATCAGGACACCACCGCTTGATGGCTGTGAAAAGACGGGTTTTTGCTGAACCCGTGGCGGAAGGCTGAACGGCGGACAACGTTTGGGGGGCGGTCCCGGCCGTCAAGCACTTGTTGCCTTTTGTTGGAATCATTCTAATGTATGGATCAGGCGAGGCAATCGAACATGGCAAAACCTGCTCCTTCAATCCGAACCATACTCGTCCTGGCTGCCGCACTGAATGCATCCATGGCTGCGGCCCAAGATGGGCCGCAGCGCAGCCGGGCCAGTGACGTCGATAGCGAGCATGCGTTCGGCCAGACGACCGGAGCCGATACGGAAGAGCCCGGTGCGTTTGTGCCTCACCTGGTTATTCCGAGCCGGCTTGGTCGCCGATCCGGCTCGTTCTCTGTCACGAGCCCCTCTCTGGAACTCAAGTACGGCCTCGTTGAGAATTTCTCGACATCGTTCTCGTTTCGCGGAATTGCGTCCAACGTTCATAACGTCTCGGCAATAGGCGATACCCGCGGCCTATTCGCGACCGGTTTCGGCATCCAAGGCCGATACAGGTTCCTCGATCGCGAACGCGCGCCTTTCGGCATGACCTTGCAGGTCTCAGCGTCCACCGACCAGCGCAACATGGTTGCTGGCGAGCGCGGGCGTTCGGATCAGGCGGAAGCAAGGCTCGCCTTTGGGTGATGTCCCAGGACGTGGTGTATCTTCTGATCACCACAGACCGACCGCCGAGCGAGGTCGGGCGTTTGTCAGGCCGGCACGGCCGGCAAGCT
>NZ_PZZL01000029.1 GCF_003046185.1 Phreatobacter oligotrophus | reverse complement strand
GAGCGCTGGGCTACCGTTCCCCGCGCGAGTTCATCGCATCACGAGCAAACGAAACCACGGTGGTGATCGCGTCCGATAATTGAGGGGCTACAACAATTGTCTGGGTGATCACTTCAACGCTACTAGCGGCGTCTAGCATGGCTTGCGACGTGGCTGCGGCAACACAGGATTGCTGTTCCACGGCTGCGGAAATGCTGCCCGAAATGTCGTTGATGCTCGAGATCGTCTGGGTGATCTCATCGATTGCGTCGTGCACTTCTTTGCTTGAGGCCTGTACGGCCTGGATACGGACGTTGATTTCTTCTGTCGCTTTGGCTGTTTGGCTGGACAGGCTTTTGACTTCGCTCGCAACAACTGCAAATCCTCGACCCGATTCGCCTGCGCGTGCGGCTTCGATCGTCGCATTGAGCGCAAGTAGATTCGTCTGACCTGCGATCGACGAGATCATTTCAATAACAGCGCTGATTTTCTTGGAGTTATCTACAAGGCTCAAGACGGTTTCGCTGACCTGACGAGCCTGTTGAACGGCCTTATCGGAAACACTCAAAGCTTGAGAGACTTGCCCGTTGATTTCCTGCACCGATGTTGAAAGCTGCGACGATCCCGCCGCAACAGAGTTAACGATGTTCGACGTTTCAACTGCGGCAGCAGCGGCGCTTGCCGCCCGTTCATGCGTATTGGTAACGGCCGCAGCAATATCAGGAATTCCGGCGAGAATCTGGTTTCGGGCAACGAGTTCAGCGATGCTTGCCTGCTTCATCGCCGTGATGTCCACTGCGAGCTGCAATACGCCCGACACATTGTCATCGATACCGAATAGTGGATTGTAAGAGGAATGAATCCAAACATCCTGCCCTTTTTTATTTTTAAAGCGAAATTCTCCCGAATGAAATCTTCCGGAACGAAGCCTCTTCCAGAAAGTAGCATACTCTGGAGTTTCGGCTTCAGTTGAATCGATCAAGAGCCGATGATGACGCCCCACTATTTCATCTCTGTTATAATCCATCAGCTTTAGGAAATTTGTGTTAGCTGCAACAATCTCCCCATTACGATCATATTCAATAGAAGCTTGCGACCGATTTATCGCTTCAATTTTGCTTTCGAGATTTACTCTCTCTTTTTTTTCTAGCGAAATATTCGTGGCAAACATAACGACCTTGTAGGGCTTGCGGCTCTTGAATACGACGTTATAGCTGCCTTGCAACCATATTTCCTGACCATTTTTGGTTATCCAGAGAATTTCGGATATGAAAAATTTGTCATTTTTAAGTGTATTCCAGAAACTGGTTTGTTCGTCCTTTTCGGCGTCTTGCTTTGCAGTAATTGATGAATGCTGCTTTCCCAAAACTTCATTTAATGAATAACCCAAAAGATCGAGAAACATCGCGTTCGCCGATATTATTTTGCCTTCGAGATCGAACTCGACCATTGCCTTGGAGGTTTTAAGCGCACGCAAAACGTTAGCCGAATCGATGTTGAATTCGAACATAATCTACCCCAGTAGCCTCGAGATTCTGCTGTCTCTGATCGCAGCATATAGCTAAAGCTCGGTAAATGTGGTGACTGCAGCTGCCACTTTTTTTGGCGAAATTGAACATCTGACAGCAGCAAGATTGCGTCAGCCCCAGTTTTGCCTGCCGATTCATACACCGGCGAATATCTGTGGAATGACGCCTCTTATGACCCCAAAACGGATCACATAGTGGGGCGCCATCACTTCTCAGGAGTTGAGCCCACCCGCGATCCCGGGGTAGTTCATGTATTGTGGGCGTCGATTGCGGATTGGAAGAAGGACAGAGTGTTATGGTTCAACGCTTCACCATCAGCCTAGATGCTGAGTTGGCAGCCACCCTCGACGGTTACATGGTCAAGAGAGGTGCCAGTAACCGATCGGAAGCCATCCGGGACCTTATCCGAAACGCTCTGACGTTGAACCATACGGACAAATCCAACAACTGCGTCGCAGTGGTTTCATACGTCTACGACCACCATGAGCGGCAGCTAGGATCGCGCCTGATCAAGCACCATCATGAACATCACGACCTCGCTGTCTCGACGCTCCATGTGCACATCGATCATCACCATTGCCTTGAGATGACGGTACTGCGTGGGCCGGGCGAGGCGGTTCGCCGTCTGGCTGAGGCCACCCTTGCGGAACGTGGTGTGCAGTTCGGCCATGTCAATCTCATTCCGCTTAAAGAGCATGGCGGCCATCATCAGCACGATGACGGCGCAAATCATGTGCACCAGCGACCGGCCCTTTGACTGTGCAGCCTAGGTAGCCCGCCAGGCGAGGATGCCGATTTTGACCTCACTTCGGTCGATCACGCGGCCCTCGTTTGTGCGATCCCAAAATGGAGCCTAACGACTGAGATCCGGTTAACTTGACATCAGCATCGATTGCTATTCCTTGGTCGGGCACTATCATACTTTTCAGATTAATCGTCATAAGGATCACGCCCTCATGTTGTGGGTCCGCTGGATAGTCGGGTTTCTCCTGGTGTTCAGCTCTGCCAGTTTGTCTACTGCGGAGCAAAAACCCCGGAGCGGCGGGGCCGCCATCATCGCCATCCAGGGCGATCCGGGGCATTTCAACCCGGCGATCTCGACGGCCGGGCCGCTGCATGCGGTTGCAGGCTCGCTTTATAACGGGCTCGTTGCGCTCGACCGGCAAGGCAATCCTCAACCCGATTTGGCGCGCTCTTGGATGATCTCGCAGGATGGCCGGACAGCGACGTTCACGCTGGTCAATGGGGTGCGCTGGCATGACGGCCAGCCGTTCACCTCCGCCGATGTGAAGTTCTCATTTGAGGAGGTTCTTTTTCGGTTCCATGCGCGGGCCCGGGCGGGGCTCGCGTCGGCGGTCGAAGCTATCGAGACCCCCGATCCGCAGACGGTCGTGTTCCAACTTAGGCGGCCGCATCCGGCGCTCCTGCGCCAGCTCGACGTTACCGAGGCGCCTATCATTCCGCGCCATGTCCATCAGGGCACAGACGTGATGCAAAGCCCTGCCAATCTGCGGCCGGTCGGGACGGGTCCGTTCCGCTTCGACAGCTATCAGCGCGACGGTCAGGTCGTCTTCGTTCGCAACCCTAATTACTTCAAACCGGAGTTACCCCGCCTGGATCGCCTGATCTTCAGAGTGATCCCCGATTCCGCCACGCAGGTGAGCGCGTTTCTGGCCGGCGAGATCGACATGCTCGCCCGGGTTTCGGCGATCGATGCGCAGCGTCTGCGCGGACAACCAATCACGCTCGTCGACACGACGTCCGGCGCTGGCGGCGCGAACTGCATCATGACGCTGGTCTTTAACCTCAACCGTCCGGCGCTGGCCGATCTAAGGGTCCGGCGCGCGTTGACTCTTGCTATCGACCGCCAGCAGATACTGGAGCGCGTTATCTTTGGGCAAGGACGCGTTGCAGCGGCTCCCATCGCCAGCGGGATTGGGTGGGCGCATCAGCCCGGGCTTCTCGATGGGGCGCAGGTCGATGTGGTAGCCGCGAACAAGCTTCTCGATGAGGCGGGCCTAGCCCGCGGCGCGAGCGGTGTGCGGGCGACCCTCGACATCTTGCATTTCCCGGCCTTCGCGCGTTACTCGGAGCTCATGCGCCAGCAGCTCGCGGCGATCGGCATCGCGCTCAACATGCGCCAACTGGATGCGGCGGCCTTCCCGACGGCTGTGTTCAGCGAACGCGCCTTCGACCTCGCGCTGATCTCCTATTGCAACGGCGTCGATCCTGAGATCGGCGTACGGCGTATGTATCATTCCTCCGCGATCGGCACTGTGCCTTTCTCGAACGCCGCTCATATCCGCGATGCCGAGATCGATCGTTTGTTCGATATTGCGGGATCGACCGGCGATACGGCCGTACGGGGAGAAGCCTACCGGGCTGCCCAGCGCCGAATTGTCGAGCTTCTTCCCTACTGGTGGCTGGTGGAGACGGATTTCACGGCCGCTTGGCGCAATGACTTGACCGGATTCAGCCCTTGGAGCGGCCAGTTCGCCGAGACCGCCTGGCGGCTGCGATGATCCGATACGCGGTGGGCCGCCTCCTCTTAGGGGTCGTCGCGGTCTGGGTCGCGGCGACGCTCGCCTTTCTGCTAGCGCATCTGGCTCCGGGGGGGCCGGCCATAGGGCTTGGCGGCGAGAACGGTGCACCCGGCCATATAGAGGCGGTGAATCGCGCCCTCGGCCTCGATCGGCCCTTGCCCGTCATTTATCTCGACTGGCTGTCGCGGCTCGTGATTGGGGATCTCGGCTATTCCTGGCGGGCGCAGGCGCCGGTGGCGGTCATCATCCGGGACCACGCGCCGGTCACTCTCGGACTTATGGTGCCGGCGCTGGTTCTGGCGACCCTGGCGGGACTGCCGATTGGCCTCTGGGCGGCGTCCGCTCGCAACAGCAACGGATGGTTTGCCGGCGCGCTCAGCGCTCTGCATGCGCTGCCGTCCTACGTCGTGGCGCAGGCGCTCGTCTTCGTGTTCGCGCTGGGGCTCGGGTTGTTTCCGGTTCAGGGCCTCTCCGACCCAAGGGTCAGCCTCGACGGGGTCGCACGGATGGCGGATCTCGTCTGGCGAATGACCTTGCCGGTCCTATCCTTGGCACTTCTGCAAATGGCGTTTATAGCGCTGGTCGCCCGATCGCGCGTCGCGGAAGAGATGGCGCGGCCCTATACGAAGACGGCTTATGCCAAGGGTCTGGGAACGACCGCGGTCAAGCTGCGCCATGCATTGCCGAACGCCGCGCTGCCGCTTGTAACTCTGGTCGGTTGGCGCTTGGGCGCAGCGATCGGGGGCTCGGTCGTGATCGAAACGGTCTTCGCGCTCCCGGGCCTTGGACGTCTTGCTGTTACCTCAGCAAGCGCACGCGACACGCCGGTCGTGATCGGCATTGTGCTCGTGGCTTGCACGACGACGATCGCCGTCAATGTCCTGGTTGACCTCATTGTTCGCCATCTCTATCCCCGGAGCGACGACGCATGGCGTTGACCGTCTCCTGTAGTCGTTCGTTGGAGATCGCCGCGGTCGTGGCCTTGGCCGTGATCGTGCTGGTCCCGCAAGGGTCATGGGTGAACCAGCCGCTGGAAGCGCCTTTTGTTTCCCCGCGCTGGACACACCCATTCGGATCCGACGATCTCGGCCGCGACATGCTAGCAATGGTTCTTCAGGGGCTGCGCACATCTTTGCTGGTAGGCCTCGGGACCGTAAGTCTTGCGCTCGCTCTCGGTGTGGCGGTCGGCACCATCGCGGGATTGGCCTCGGAGATCGTCGATGACTTGCTAATGCGCTTGGCCGATATCGTTCAATCTTTGCCGACGCTGCTTTTGGCGATCCTTGTGGCGGCAATGTTTGGTGGTTCAGTAACGTTGCTCATCCTCGTTCTGGGCCTCACACGCTGGCCGCTCGTCGCACGCCTCGTGAGGGTTGAAACTAGGGCCCTGAGAAGTCGTGAGTTCGTTTTGGCTGCTGTCGCCTTGGGTGCCAGCACGACGATGATTGTTAGCCGTCATATTCTGCCGCACGTCGCCACAATCGCAAGAGCGGCAACCGCAATCCTGTTCGGTGGTGCCCTCGTTTCCGAAGCGGCGCTGGCCTTTGTCGGGCTTGGTGACCCAAGTGCCACAAGTCTCGGACAGCTTGCAGCGAGGGGATTCCAGTTTGTGACTCATGCGCCCTGGATGTGGTTCGCTCCAGTGAGCGCGATTTGCGGGCTCGCTTTCGGCGTTGCATTGATATCCGAGCGCCTTGGTACTGCAATGCGAGTGCAGGCGTGAAGTCCCAGCAAATGCCGGACCACGTCGAGCGTGCGCTTTATGTGATGCCGCCACCCGAAATTTTGGGGTCTGCTTCACTGATCTCCACCTCAAATCGGTTGCGAATTTTCAAGCGTTCAAATCAGGAGTGGCTCGGTTTGTTGAACAGTTTCCGGTCTGCCGATAGGTGGTTTCGCCCTTTGGTTACGTCGCCGCCGGAATTGGCTGCAGTGCTCTGATGAAGGTTTGGTCGGGTGTCTGTCCTGCCAGTCCCTGATTTGGGCGACGCCGTTGCTGATCAGCATCATGGTGAAGGCCCGGTTGGTGAACTGGGAACCCTAATCAGTATTGAAGATCTCCGATTTGCCTAGCGCGCCATCGCCTCCCCGCTCCGTCGCAGGGCCGGATCATGGAGGGGTCATCGCAGAATCTGGTCGGGAGCGTACGCTAAGGGTTTTCGGCTGGGGTTTGGGTGCGTAGCGGTCGATAATGATCGGGCGGGCGGTAGAGTGTCAATTCGCTTTCAATCGCCGCCCCTTTGTCGCGCCCAAAGCTACCCCCCCTTCGTATGGCGCTGACGCGAGCGGACGCCCCGGCTGAGCTGGTCGGGGTTGCTCAGCCGGGGCGGCTGCGGCTTCAGATGGCGATAGCGTCGTGAGGCTCAGGCGCGGTTCTTGAAGCGCCAGCTTTCGTTGCCGGTCTCGACGATGTCGCAGTGATGTGTGAGCCGGTCGAGCATGGCGGTGGTCATCTTGGCGTCGCCGAAGACCTGCGGCCAGTCGGCGAAGGCGAGGTTGGTGGTGATGACGATCGAGGTGTTCTGTAAGCGATGTCCTCAGGCCACGGCCTTGAGCGGCGCAGGGGCATAGGCCCACGGCAGCAGTTCGTCGATTTGGCTCTGGGGGTGGCCGGCGACGATGCGGGCGATGACGTCCGCGAGGTAGGCTTGCGGATCGACGGCGTTTAGCTTGCAGGTCTCGACGAGCGAAGCGATCGTGGCCCAGTGACCGCCGCCGCCGTCGGAGCCCGCGAAGAGCGCGTTCTTCCTGTTCAGCGCGATCGGCCTGATCGAACGCTCGACGACGTTGGAGTCGATCTCGATGCGGCCGTCGTCGAGGAAGCGGGTGAGGCCGGCCCAGCGGGAGAGCGCGTAGCGGATGGCTTCGGCGAGCTTGCTCTTCTGGCTGACGAGGGCGAGCTTGTCGCGCAGCCAAGGCTCCATCGCGGCGATGAGGGGGCGGCTCCTGTGCTGGCGAGCGGTGCGGCGCTCGTCCGGGCTGCGGCCGCGGATGTCGCCCTCGATGCGATAGAGCTCGGCGATACGGGTGAGCGCCTCTGCGGCGATCGGCGCCGGGCCGGACTGGGCAAGCTCGTAGAACTTGCGCCGGACATGGCTCCAGCAGAAGGCGAGGCTCACGGCGTTCTTCTCGGCGAGCGCGCGATAGCCGGCATATCCATCCACCTGCAGCACGCCGACGAAGCCCTTGAGGTGGCCGGTGATGGTCTCGCCCTTGCGGTCGGGCGCATAGAGGTAGGCGACGCCGGGTGGGTCGGCCCCTCCCCAGGGTCGGTCGTCCCGAGCATAGGCGAAGAGCTGGCCGGTCTTCGTGCGCCCACGACCGGGATCGAGCACCGGCGCCGTGGTCTCGTCGGCGAAGAGCTTGCCCGAGGCCTTGAGCTTCTCGAACAGCCGCTCGTGGATTGGTCGGAGCAGGAAGGCCGCTTTGCCGACCCAATCGGCGAGCGTGGAGCGGTCGAGGTTGATGCCCTGTCGGGCGTAGATCTGGCTCTGGCGGTAGAGCGGCAGGTGGTCGGCGTACTTGGCGACGAGCACGTGCGCCACCGTCGCCTCGGTCGGAATGCCGCCTTCGACGAGCCTGGCGGGCACCGGCGCCTGCACCACGACTTCCTCGCAGGCCCGACAGGCGTACTTCGGCCGGCGGGTGACGATGACGCGGAACTGAGCCGGCACGATGTCGAGACGCTCGGACACATCCTCACCCATGACGTGCAGTTGGCCGCGGCAGCACGGGCAGGTCTTGTCGGCGATGTCGATGATCCTCTCGATCCGCGGCAGATGCGCCGGCAGCGAGCCGCGGTTGGCGCTACGCTTCCTGGTCCTCGTCTCGCGCTTCGCGGGATCGCCGCCGTCCTCTGTCGCGAAGCCTTCGGCCTCGACCTGCTCGGCCTCCTCGAGGCCCAGGAGCAGTTGGTCGACCGGCAGGCTCTCGGCGCGCCGGCCGAAGCGGTGGCGCTGCAGCTCCTTGATGATCTGGCGCAGCCGATCGATCTCGGCCTCGCGCGCCGCCAGCATGGCCTTCAGGGCGGCGGGATCATCCGGCAGGCTGGCGTTCAGCTCGTTCACGAAGCCGATTCAATCATGGATTACAATGCTTTGCCAGCACCTTGGCTGGCTGAAGCATCAACTTGCCGCGACCGGGACGCGCGTCTCGCGCGCGTCATGCACGCGCCGCCAGTCGAGGCCTTCCAGAAGCGCTTGCAGCTGCGCCGCGGTGAGCCGCATCACACCATTGGTGATCGCCGGCCAGCAGAACTTCCCGTCCTCCAGCTTCTTCGCCAACAGGCACACCCCGGTGCCATCGAAGTAGACGAGCTTGATCCTGTCGGCGCGACGGGCCCGGAAGACGTAGACCGCGCCGGAGAAGGGATCGGCACCCATCGTGTCGCGCACCAGCGCCGCCAGGCCCTCCGCCCCCTTGCGAAAGTCGACGGGCTTCGTCGCCACCATGACGCGCACCGCGCCGGTCGGACCAATCATGCCCCGCCCTTCAAGGCGCCGATCACTGCCGCGATCGTGGCCGGCGAAGCGCCGTTCTCGATCGTCACCTGCACGCCGCCGACGTCGATCTCGATCGCCGCCGCACGACGTCGCGACGCTCTGCGTCTGGTGCGCTGCCGTGGTGGCTTCGCAGGCGCGGGCTCGGCCACCGACGGCACGATAACCGCTGGCACGAAGGCGGGCGCCTCAGCCGCCTTGCGGGCCTCCCGACGCCACGTAAACAGCTGCTGCGGCGTCAGCCCGTGCCGGCGCGCTACCGCCGACACGACCGCGCCCGGCACAAGCGTCTCCTCCAGGATCCGCGCACGTTCGTCGCTCGACCAGCGCCGGCGGCCCATCGCCCCGTTGATCACCTCGAAGCGGCGAACCTCGGCCGGCGGCTCAAGCCTATGGTCAAGTCTGGACACAAAACGATCCTCCAAATCGGATCGTCACAATGCCCGCTCACCCCGCGTCGAAGAAGGTGCGCTCAGGACAGCGCTTACTTTCCAGCAGCTGGTTTCGCTCGCAGAGCAGGCGGGATGGAGCCGCAACGTGGTCGCGCGATCCGTGCTGGCTTTGGCTTTTGCCCACACGGCCGCCGGTTTTGCGGAACAAGCCCATCTTCAGCAGCGGACCGCTCGCACCACCAAGGGCTCCCATTGAATCACAAGGAGACTAGGCGCCAGTGGCCGGTCGCCTGGGGAACGCTTCTGCCTGATCGATACGCGTCGTCAGCGTCCAGATCAGACCTTGGGGTGCAAATTCTATCTTGCTTGATGCGCCGTCGAACCGTCCGGCCGCCTGAGCGATCACGACCTGACCAAACCCTCGGCGCTGCGGTGGCGAGACCACCGGTCCGCCGGTCTCCTGCCAAACCACGTTGAGTGCTTTTGCGCCTTCGTCTATTCGGACGGACCACTCGACCCTGACGATCCCCACATCGTTTGACCAGGCACCATACTTGACCGCATTGGTCGCCAGCTCGTGAATCGCCAAGCCGATTGACTGGGTCAGATCGGCATTCAAAAGAACCTCAGGCCCGCTCATAATCAGTCGCAACGGCGACGGGCAGAATGGCTCGAGCTGGCGGCGAATAAGTTGATCGAGAGGTGCGGTCTGCCAGCTCTGATTCACCAGCAAATCAACCCCGATAGCGAGCCCTTGCGTGCGATCGGTAAGCTTGTCGGCAAGTTCTGTTGCGGTAGCAGCTCCGCGGGCAGTCTGGCGAACCATGGAGTTGACCACGGTCAGCTGGTTTTTGAGACGGTGAGCGAGTTCGCGGAGCAAGAACTGTTGGTGAACCCTGGCGCTTGTCAGCTCCCCAAGCCGTTGTCGAAGAGTAGCTGAGGCGTCTGACAGCGCGGCATTGAGAACCTGCGCTTCCTCGATACGTAGCTTGCGGCAACTAATCCCTTCGCCTTCCGCCAGTGTTTGCGCGTCACGCGATACGGCCCGGATCTCGGCAGCAATCTGCTGGCTCAACAGGGTGGCAATGAGCATTGCAATCGCAAGCAGGAGGGCGCCGATGATGCCCATGGCCCGAATCTGCCGACGAACAGGGGCGTAGAGGGTGTCGAGCGGATAGCTCAGACCCGCCGTCCAGCCAAACCGGGTTGCGGTGTAGGAAGTGAGGGACTTCACCCCTTCAAGCGTGACGGATTCAACCGTCCCCTCGACGGGTGAGGACGCAATGGCCTGTCGCCAGCTCTCGGCAGCCAGGCTGCCCAAGCGGTTCGTATGATCAGGAATACGGGCAATGAAACGCCGTTGTCTGTCGAGGATCGCAACGGCCGCATCAGATCCAAACTTGTTCTCTATAAGCTTCAAGAACTCTGAGGGCGGCATCGACACCATGATTGTAAACCGCGTCGAACCCCCATCGACGACGGGATAGATCAGCATCGTGATGAGCTCGCCCGTTCGCTCATCTCGCACGAGATCGGACACGTCAGGGGTCTTGAGATCGGAGGGGCGACGGACGGTATCAAGCGTCATCTCGCGGGGATCGAGTGGTTCCCCAAACGCTTGCCGTGTCGATAGGATCGTACGCCCCTGATTGTCGGCCATCACGATCCAGGTGGCGGGCATCCGTTGGACGATTGCGCTCGCCTCCCGGTGAAAGGCAGCGAGGTCACCGTCTCGAAGCGATTGCGACGCCGAAATCGATGTCGCAATGGCCGTATGGGTCTCGACCTCATTCTCGACCAAAGCAGCGAGCGTCCGGGCCGCTGCGATATGCCCTCCGCTGACCGCGTTGCGCTCAGCGTTGATCAGCTGCTGCATCAACAAGGTGGACAGCATGATCAGCGGAAGGGAAACGCCGACCACAAGCGCAAAGATAGCCTGCGGCAGAGAGATGCGTCGGAACGTCATACGTCAGGCGCCTCTGTCCCACACGCTACGTAAATCGCCTAACAAGATACCAGCAAGCCCTTTGGTTCCCCTATGTCTTTTGACATGTCAAGGTCGCGGGGTCGTAGTGGGCTGTTAGCCTTTCGGCTGGCAGGTCTAAGCCACGACATTGGGCTCGTTGCCTACCGTTGCCCCTAGCTTCGCAGGAGCTCCGAGTTCGTCACGGCGGATGTACCGGCCTCCTCGGGCGGGTTGGGCGGCGAGGGCAGACCCAGAGCCGTTTTGGACGTATGAGTGCAGACAATACTGCGCGGAGCTGACATTGCGAATGTCAGGGCCGGGCCCAAAGAACGGCTGCAGGCGGCGTCAGCTTCGCGCCTCGATAACGGAGACTGACGTCACTAATGGAAGCCGACATGAGCCGCGAGACCGAAGACGTCTGTACAAGGCTCGATTGTGGTACCCTGCTGAGGCATCACGCGCCCAACATCTGCATCCACAAGCCCCAGACCGATCATGTGCCGCGGCGTGGTGGTGACATGCTGACTTATGCCACAGTCAGGTTCACCCTATCGGTGCTATGTTACGAGTGAGACGTGGGCCTCATCGCCCAAGAGATATCCGATGATTGTCGCGCCTTGCCACGCTGAGCGTCTTCTGTCTCGGTGGCTGCACGGGGTCGAGCGCTTCGGAACCAATGGTACATGAGGCACCCGGCGGTCGATCAGGCCTTGGACTAGCCTTATCGTCGGAAGAGGGGCAGCATCTTGCCGGATCGGCCGAGTGATTTTCCGGCTTGCCAAGCGTGAGCGTTATATCGGCTGCGAGTTCCCCCGTGATGATGCCCAGCCAACTGTTCCAAGAAGCCCCATATCGAGGCCGCCGCGCCGTTCTCGCGACCATGCATGGCAAGGAGCAAGCGATCGGGCCACCGATGCGGCGTCTTTTGGGTCTTGAACTGGTCGGTGCGCCGGAGCTCGACACGGATCGTTTTGGCACCTTCGCAGGCGATGTCCCGCGAAACGGGAGCATGCTGGAGGTGGCCGTCAGGAAGGCCCGTGAAGGCATGCGGCTATCGCAGGCGCGTCTGGGTCTGGCGAGTGAAGGCACCTACGGGCCGCATCCAGACATCCCGTTTATGACGGTCGGCCGGGAGATCATCGTTCTTGTCGATGACGACGCAGGCCTAACCGTGCAGGAGCACCTGATCACGCATGACGTGACGTGCACATTGCGGTTTGTCGAGCCAGGCTCCGACTGGATGTCCTTTCTCGACGAGATCGGCTTTCCGGCCCAGGGTGTTTTGGTGCGGTCGCATCAAGCGAGCCGGAATGCCTATCTGCGGAAGGACTTGCGCGATGCCGCTGAGGTTGCGGCCGCGGTGGCCCAAGCGGCGCGTCTTTCCCAGGACGGACGGGCACGGATTGAAACCGACATGCGGGCCCACCGCAACCCATCCAGAATGGCCGTGCTCGCGACCCTTGCCGAAAAACTGGCGCACCGGATCGCAGCGCCTTGTCCTGCCTGTCGGGCGCCGGGGTTCGGCGTGATCGAGACCCACAAGGGGCTTCCTTGCAGCGAATGCGGGACGCCGACCGCGAGCATTCGCCTGCACGTCCATGGCTGTCTGCTCTGCGAGTTCCGGGACGAGCGCGGCCGCCCCGACGGACGCCTGACGGAGGAACCCTATTTCTGTTCCTGGTGTAATCCCTGATCCCGCATGTCTCACGCATACGCCTCGGCGCGCCGGGCCTGCGGGCCACCATGTGCCGATCCACTTGTCATCGTGACAGCGATGGAGTTGCCCCCTCAGGTAACGTCACCTGCCCTGAGCAAGAAGGCGGACGGCGCGGGGAGAACCCTTTGCCATCGAAGCGCGAGGCTTCCGAGCGATCACCCACGGGTTCATGATGGCGCATGATTGCTGAGTGACAGAGGTGTGGTGGTAAGGGCTGCATCCGTCTCGTAGATTGGTTGCCGGTCGGAGTGGCCCTGACGGTCTTCGGCGCGACGAGAGGGGATCTCGATGGATGCATCTTTGCTGCAGGCGATCGTCGATCCCGCGATCCTCTTCTTCTTTTTCGGGCTCTTCGCCGGTTTCGTCCGGTCGAACCTGTCGATCCCCGAGCAGATTGCCAAGTTCCTGTCGCTCTATCTGCTGATGTCGATTGGCTACAAGGGGGGCGTCAGCCTGTCCCAGACCGGCCTTACCGCTCAGATGGCCTTGGCGCTGACGGCGGCGATGATCCTGGCCTTCGTCATTCCCGCCTATGCCTTCATGCTGCTGCGCCGACGGCTCAATCCCTTTGATGCAGCAGCCATCGCTGCGACCTATGGGTCGGTGAGCGCAGTGACCTTCATCACAGCCGTCGCCTTCCTGGAGCGTCAGGGCGTCAGCTTCGGCGGCTATATGGCGGTCGCACTCGTGCTGATGGAAAGCCCGGCGATCATCATGGCCGTGCTTCTGGCCAACGTCGTGCGCTCGCGGTCCGTCGTGGCGGGAGGGACTGCAGACGGTAACGTCTCCGTCGGCAAGGTGCTGCACGAAGCCTTTACGGATGGCGCCCACCTGTTGCTGCTCGGCAGCTTGCTCATCGGCTACATCACGGGTCTACCGGGCAAGGCGGCGCTTGACCCCTTCATCACATCGATCCAGAAGGGGCTTCTCCTGTTCTTCCTGCTGGAAATGGGCTTGCTCGTGGCGCGCCGCTCGCGCGATCTCAAGCTCGACGGTCCCTTCCTGGCCGTCTTTGCCATAGCAGTTCCGATTGCGAACGCTGTTTTTGCCACCGCATTGGCAAAGGCCTTTGGGCTCGGATTGGGGGACGCCTTCCTGCTGACCGTACTTGCTGCAAGCGCGTCTTACATCGTTGTTCCCGCAGTCGTGCGCTATGCCATCCCCGAGGCCAATGCCAGCCTCTACTTCGGCATGTCTCTCGCCGTGACTTTCCCGTTCAATATCCTGCTCGGGATCCCGACCTACTTCCTCGTTCTCCGGCAGCTCTGGGGTTGAGCCCATGTCCGCGACCCGCGTTGAAATCATGGTCGGCGACGCTCTCGTCACACCGCTGACCGAACTGTTGGACCGTCATGCGCCCGCTGCCTATGTCGTTGTGGAAGGACTCAGCGGCGTGAACCGGCGTGGCGTCTCCTCGCCTGGGCTCGCCGATGCGCTTGTCGTGGTGGTGTGTCGAAGCGCCACGAGCAAAGCACTGCTGGACAACCTCAAGGCCTTTCTGAGCCGCTATGGCGGCGTTGCGTTCGCGACGGACGGGTTCGGGGTGAACGTCGATTGATCTTTGAAAACGCAGGATTGGCAGGCGTTCGAAGCCCCCCTGGGCGAGAGGGAGAGCCCTTAGTCCGGCCCCTCAGGGTTGGTGCCCTCGATCGGCGACAGAACGGCATAGGCGAGGCGCGTCGGCGCACCGCCGGCAATTGCGGGCGGGGCATAGGCATAGCCCTCGGCTTCGAGGTCCGGCACGAGCTCGCGCAGGCGCGCGAGCATGGCGCGGTCGGACGGGTGCCAGACGACGAGCGCTCCCTCGCGCGCGAGGCG
>NZ_PZZL01000028.1 GCF_003046185.1 Phreatobacter oligotrophus | reverse complement strand
GCGATCAGCGTCGTGCCGCGCAGTTCCTCGAACTCGAAATGCTCCAGCGTCTCGATCATCTTGGCGAGATGGGCGGTGCCCATGCCGGCCTGGGCCGTGTGGGCGAGCTTCTTCGGTGCGCCCATCTCGCGCATCAGCGCGTCGGCAACGTCGGCGAACCGCTTGTTGTAGACCTCCAGCAGCTTGCGCATCAGCGCCAGGCGCTCGGCCTTGGTCGTGAGCGAGAAGGTGGTGAAGGCCTTGCGGGCAGCCTTCACGGCACGATCCACGTCCGCCTCGGTACCAAGGGCGATGGTGGTGAAGGGTTCCTCCGTCGCCGGGTCGATGACCTCTAGCGTCTTGGTGCCCGAGGGCTCGACCCAGGCGCCATCGATGTAGAACTTGAGATTGTTGGACAAGGCTCGTCCTCCATGCTGCCGCCGCGGAGAGCCGGCCGGATGCCGGCGGGACAGGGTTCGGCGGGGGCGCCACGCTGCCATCGGATCGGGGCGGGCGGAAGGTGGCCAGCCCGTCCATTCCGGCAAGGCTCCTGCCCGGCGGAAGCGGACATGGAAAAGGCCGCGCCCTTGCGGGACGCGGCCTGTCGATCCGTCAGGCTGAGCCGATCAGCGCCCGGCGCGGGAGCGGGCGCGGATCATGAACGCGTCGAAGGTGAACTCGGCGACCTGCCACCAGAGATACTGCTCCGAACGGGTGGCCTGCATCGCGTCGATGATCTTCTTGAAGTCGGCGTTGCGGGCGCTGATCTCGCCATAGAGCTGGTTGGTGGCGTTGAAACAGGCCTCCATCACCTCCTGCGAGAAGGGCCGCAGTTGCGTCCCGGCAGCGACCAGACGGCGGAGCGCCGCCGGGTTCTGCAGGTCGTACTTCGCGGCCATCACCGTGTTCGCCGTGGTGCAGGCATTGGTGAGGGCGGTCTGGTAGGCCTTGGGCAGGGCGTTCCACTTTTCCAGGTTGATCATGGCGTGGACGGTCGGGCCGCCCTCCCACCAGCCGGGATAGTAGTAGAACGGCGCGACCTTGTTGAAGCCGAGCTTCTCGTCGTCATACGGGCCGACCCACTCGGCCGCGTCGATGGTGCCCTTCTCCAGCGCCGGGTAGATGTCGCCGCCGGCGACCTGCTGCGGCACGACGCCGAGCTTGGCCAGCACCTGGCCGGTGATGCCGGCGATGCGCATCTTCAGGCCCTGCAGATCGGCGACCGTCTTGATCTCCTTGCGGAACCAGCCGCCCATCTGCGCGCCGGTGTTGCCGGCCGGGATGCCGTAGACGTTGAACTTCTTGTAGAACTCGTTGAACAGCTCGTTGCCGCCGCCCTGGAACAGCCAGGCGTTCATCTGGCGGGCGTTGAGGCCGAACGGAACCGCCGTGCCGATGGCGAAGGTCGGGTCCTTGCCGACGTAGTAATAGGAGCAGGTGTGGCACATCTCGACCGTGTTGTTGGACACGGCATCGAGCGCCTGCAGGCCGGGGACGATTTCGCCGGCGGCGAAGACCTGGATCTGGAACCTGTTGTCGGTGAGCTCGGCGACCTGCTTGGAGATCGTCTCGGCGCCGCCATAGATGGTGTCGAGCGACTTCGGGAAGGACGAGGTCAGGCGCCACTTCACCTCAGGCGCCGACTGGGCGACGGCCGGGGCGGCCACCGCAGCGGCAGCGAGGCCGGCACCGGAAGCGGCAAGGAAATTGCGGCGTTTCATGCGGTTCCTCCAACGGAAACGGTGCGAATTCTCAGAGTTCGCGGGAGCGCGCCATAAGCCGAATCCTGGGGCAAGCGAGCAACGCCGTCTCTGCAAGGCAGCCGCGCAACAGCCTTTAGTCCAATAACGCGCAGGCGCCGTGAAATGACCGGCGCCTCTGTGTCGTTCGGACCGCTGGCTTTCGCACCCGTCGCGGCTATCATCGCCAAAAAACAACGATAATCCGGAGGAAATGCATGGGAGATCCGACGCTCTGCGCGGAACGGTTCATGCTGCTCGGTCCCGAGCGCGTCTTCTACGCGGGCCTGCTTGGCCGACCGAAGCAGCGCACCCTTGGCGCCTTCATCGCCTTCGCCAGCATGGAGGGCCGTCTGCGCATCCGGATGGCAGGCGAACCCGAGCGGTGCGTCGAGGCGGCGATCATGCCGGCCTATGCCCAGCACAGCATCGACCCCGAACACCCCAGCGTCATCGGCGTGCTGGTCGAGCCCGAAAGCGTCGATCCTGAGGCCCTGGCGCACCTGGCGGCCGAGCTCTCCGCCCTCGACGAGTCGGTCCTCGCCCGCCGGCTGCGCGAGGCCTATCACCTCCTGCGCGCAGCACCTGCCAAGCAGGCCATGGATGCGGCCGCCTTCGATACCGCCGTCTTCGGCGCGCCGCTCGCCCCGCGTCGAATGGACCCGCGCATTCGCCGCGTCCTCTCGCTTCTCGGCGACAATCCCGGCGAGCCGCTGACGGCAGCCGATTGCGCGGCGCTGGCGAATCTCTCGGTCTCCCGCTTCCTCCACCTCTTCAAGCAGGAGACAGGGATCGCCTTCCGCGCCTGCCGGGCCTGGAAACGGGCGCGGCATCTGCTCAACTTCGCCAACGAGACCATCAACATGGCGCATCTGGCACTGGACATCGGCTATCCCGATTCCACCCATTTTTCCCATTCCATCCGCCGGTTCTACGGCCTCAAGCCCCGCGCCATCTTCTCCGGATCGCGCGAACTCGAGATCTTCCGCTCGGGCGCCACGGCGCGCGCGTGACCAGTCCACGCAAGCCTGGGTCGCCAAAAGCCACCTAGCCTGCCGCCCACCATCCCGAGGAGCGAGCCATGCTGTTCACGTCCGAGCACGAGGAGGTCCGGCGCAGCCTCCAGAAGGTCATCGCCGCTGAGATCAACCCCCATGTGGATGTCTGGGAGGCGGAGGGCCGCTTTCCCGCCCATGACGTCTTCAGGAAGCTCGGTGCTCTTGGCTTCCTCGGCCTCAACAAGCCGGTCGAGTATGGCGGCATGGGCCTCGAATATTCCTATGCCCTGCTCATGGCCGAGGAGGTTGGCGGCATCAGCTGCGGCGCCGTGCCCATGGCGATCGGCGTGCAGACCGACATGGCGACGCCGGCCCTCGCCCGCTTCGGCTCCGACCATGTGAAGCGCGAGTTCTTGGCGCCTGCCGTCTCCGGCGAGCAGGTCGCCTGCATCGGTGTTTCCGAGCCGGGCGCGGGCTCCGACGTCGCCTCCATCAAGACCACGGCGCGTTCCGACGGCGACGATTACGTCATCACCGGCGGCAAGATGTGGATCACCAACGGCGCGCAGGCCGACTGGATCTGCCTTCTCGCCAATACCGGCGACGGACCGGCCCATCGCAACAAGTCGCTGATCTGCGTGCCGATGAAGGAGAAGGGCGTCACCGTCGCCCGCACCCTCGACAAGCTCGGCATGCGGTCCTCCGATACGGCGCAGATCTTTTTCGACGAGGTGCGCGTGCCGAAGCGCAACCGCATCGGCGAGGAGGGCAAGGGCTTTACCTACCAGATGATGCAGTTCCAGGAGGAGCGGCTGTGGGGGGCCGCCGCCTGCCTCAAGCCGGCGGAATGGATCATCGACCAGACCATCGAGTACACGCGCGGCCGGCAGGCCTTCGGCAAGTCCATCCTCGACAACCAGGTGGTCCATTTCCGCCTCGCGGAGCTCAAGACCGAGGTGGAGCTGCTGCGTTCGCTCATCTACCGCGCCGCCGAGCAGATGATGGCCGGCGAGGACATGACCACCCTTGCCTCCATGGCCAAGCTCAAGGCCGGCCGGCTCGGCCGCGAGGTCTCGGACGCCTGCATGCAGTACTGGGGCGGCATGGGCTACATGAGCGAGACGCCCGTCACCCGCTACTACCGCGACTCCCGCCTCACCTCGATCGCCGGCGGTGCCGACGAGGTCATGCTCTCCATCATCGCCAAGGCCATGGGCACGCTGCCCGGCATGAGCAACCGGTCATGATCACGCTGTACCACTGCCTCTCCGCCCGCTCCTTCCGGCCGCTCTGGGCGCTGGAGGAAATGGGCCTGCCCTACGCGCTGAAGGTGCTGCCCTTCCCGCCGCGGGCCTTCGCCAAGGAGTATTTCGACGTCAACGTGCTGGGCACCGTGCCCTTCCTGATCGACGGCGACACGCGGATGAGCGAATCCGCCGCGATCTGCGAATATCTCGCCGTGCGGCACGGGCCCTCGCCCTTGGCGGTCAGGCCCGACGAGGCCGATTACGGGCTCTGGCTCAACTGGCTGCACCAGAGCGACGCCACGCTGACCTTCCCGCAGGCCCTCGTGCTCCGCTATGGCCGCTTCGAGCCTGCCGAGCGCCGCCAGCCGCAGGTCGTCGAGGACTATGCCAAGTGGTTCCATGGCCGCCTGCGGATGCTCGACGCGCATCTTCTGAAGCATGAATGGCTGGCCGCCGGCCGCTTCACCATGGCCGATGTCGCCGTGGGCTATGCGCTGATGCTGTCGGAGTCGACGGGCCTTGCGAAGGACCTCCAGCCGCAGACCGCGGCCTATTGGGGCAGGCTGAAAGGACGCGACGGTTTCCGCCGGGCGCTTGCCGCGCAGGACAAGGCCGCGGCCGAGCAGGGCGTGAAACCGGCGATCTGAGGGACGGCCGCCCTGCTGCTCGTCATGGCCCCTCACCCTTCCCTCTCCCCGCCCGCGGGGAGAGGGGGCAACAGCGTGTTGCCTCTCCGGTAACGGTCCTGCCTGGCACAAGGGGACCAGGACGAGGCGTGACGTCGAAGTCCCCCTCTCCCCGCTTGCGGGGAGAGGGAAGGGTGAGGGGCACTCAGCCGCTGTCACCAGCCACTCCGCGCAAGACCTCATCGCGCTCGCCACGGCCCAATGCCTCCAAGACCGGAGGACCCGCCGCGCCATGGCCGTGATCGAGAGCCGCATCGCCCCCTCAAGCGAGGCCTTCGCCGCCAACCGTGCGGCCATGCTCGCGCTCATCGATCGCCAGCAGGCGCTGGAGGAACGGGCGCGCCGCGCCTCGGCCGCGGCCGGCCCGCGGTTCCACGAGCGCGGCCAGCTCCTGCCGCGCGAGCGCATCGCCCTGCTGCTCGACCCCGGCGCGCCCTTCCTCGAACTGTCGACGCTCTCGGGCTACCTCATGGACCAGCCGGACCCCGACAAGAGCGTGCCCGGCTCGGGTGTCATCGCCGGCATCGGCTTCGTCTCCGGCGTGCGCTGCATGATCTCGGCCTCGGATTCCGGGATCGACGCCGGCGCGCTCCAGCCGATGGGGCTGGAGAAGCAGCTCCGCGTTCAGGAGATGGCGCTGGAGAACCGCCTGCCCTTCATCCAGCTGGTCGAGAGCGCGGGCGCCAACCTGCTGCGCTACCGCGTCGAGCACTTCATCCATGGCGGCCAGATCTTCCGCAACCTCGCCCGCCTCTCCGCCGCGGGCCTGCCGGTCATCACCGTCACCCACGGCTCCTCGACCGCCGGCGGCGCCTACCAGACGGGCCTCTCCGACTACATCGTCATGGTGCGCGGCCGCACCCGCGCCTTCCTCGCCGGCCCGCCGCTCCTGAAGGCGGCCACCGGGGAGATCGCCACGGAGGAAGAGCTCGGCGGCGCCGAGATGCACACCGCCATTTCCGGCCTTGGCGACTACATGGCCGAGGATGACCGCGACGCCTTGCGCATCGCCCGCGAGATTGTCACGGCCCTCGGCTGGAACGAGCGGATGCCGCCGCCCGTGGAGCGCCCCTTCGCAGCCCCGCTCTACGATGCCGAAGAGCTGCTTGGCATCATGCCGGCGGACCTCAAGCGGCCCGTCGACATGCGCGAGGTCATTGCCCGCATCGTCGACGGCTCGGTCTTCCTGCCCTTCGGCGAGGCCTATGGGCCGGCCACCGTCTGCGGCCACGCGACGATCGAGGGTCATGCGGTTGGGATCATCACCAACAATGGCCCGCTCGATCCGGCCGGCGCCAACAAGGCGACGCATTTCATCCAGGCCTGCTGCCAGTCGGCGACGCCGATCCTCTACCTCAACAACACCACCGGCTTCATGGTCGGCCGCGCCTATGAGGAGGCCGGCATGATCAAGCACGGCTCCAAGATGATCCAGGCGGTGACCAACGCCACCGTGCCGCAGATCACCCTCTATTGCGGCGCCTCCTATGGCGCCGGCAATTACGGCATGTGCGGCCGCGGCTTCCACCCGCGCTTCTGCTTCTCCTGGCCGAATGCCCGCACCGCCGTGATGGGCGCCGAACAGGCCGCCGAGACCATGGCCATCGTCGCCCGCGCCGGCGCGGCCCGCCGCGGCAAGGAGGCAGACGAAGGGCAGATCGGCGCGATGAAGGCGCAGATCACCCAGCTCTTCGAAAGCCAGATGGACGTGTTCACCACCTCGGCGCGGCTCCTCGATGACGGCGTGATCGACCCGCGTGACACCCGCGCCGTCCTTGCCGAGGCGCTGGCCACCTGCCGCGAGGCGGCGGCACGCACGCCGGTGCCCATGCAGTTCTCGGTGGCGAGGCCCTGACCATGACCGTCATCCCGCTCAAGCCCCCGCCGGTCGTCGCCACCCCGTTCCGCCGGCTGCTCGTCGCCAATCGCGGCGAGATCGCCCTTCGCATCTTTGCCACCGCCCGCGAGATGGGTCTCGAGACCATCGCCGTCTATTCGAGCGCCGATGCGCGGAGCCGGCATGTCCACGCGGCCGACCGCTCGGTGGCCATCGGTGGGCCGCTGCCGTCCGAGTCCTATCTCAACATCCCCGCCATCATTGCGGCGGCGAAGGCGAGCGGGGCGGAGGCGATCCATCCCGGCTATGGCTTCCTCGCCGAGAACGCGGCTTTCGCCCGGGCCTGCCGCGAGGCCGGCATCGTCTTCGTCGGCCCCTCGCCGGACTCCATCGAGGCGATGGGCGACAAGGCCCGCGCCAAGGCCCTGATGCAGGCAGCGGGCGTGCCCGTCGTGCCGGGCTACCAGGGCGAAGACCAGTCCGACGAGCGTCTCGCTGCTGAGGCCGAGGCCATCGGCTATCCCGTCATGATCAAGGCGGTTGCGGGCGGCGGCGGCCGCGGCATGCGCCTGGTGCGCGAGGCCGCCCAGTTCGCGGGGGCGCTGCGCAGCGCGCGCTCGGAAGCCGTAAGTGCCTTCGGCAACGGGACGGTGCTGCTGGAAAAGGCGATCGAGGCGCCCCGCCACATCGAGATCCAGGTCTTCGGCGACCGCCATGGCAATGCCTGGCACGTCGGCGAACGCGACTGCTCCATCCAGCGCCGACACCAGAAGCTGATCGAGGAGGCCCCCTCGCCGGCCGTCTCGCACGACCTGCGCCACCGCATGGGCGAGGTTGCCGTCAAGGCGGTGAAGGCGCTGGGCTACGAGGGCGCCGGCACGCTGGAATTCCTGCTCGATGGCCGTGGCCAATTCTACTTCATGGAGATGAACACCCGCCTGCAGGTGGAGCATCGCGTCAGCGAACTGAATGTCGGGCGGGATTTCGTCCGCTGGCAGCTCATGATCGCCGCGGGCGAGGCGATCGCGCCGCATGATGCGCTGGCGCGGTCCTTCGGCCACACGATCGAGCTGCGCCTCTGCGCCGAGGACCCGGCGCAGGACTTCCTGCCGCAGTCCGGCCGCTTCCTCACCTGGCCGGAAGGCATCGAACCCTACGCGCGGGTCGATACCGCTATGGCCGTGGGAGCGGAAGTGCCGCCCTATTACGATTCCATGGTCGCCAAGGTGATCGTGCACGAGAACAGTCGAGACGAGGCGCGCGCCAAGCTCATGGCCTGGCTGGACCGCTTCGCGAGCCTCGGCGTCATGACCAACCAGGGCTTCCTCGCGCGGGCCCTCGCCCATCCCGTCTTCGCCGAGGGCCGGGCGACCACCGCCTTCATCGCCGATCATGGCGCCGACCTCGTGCGCCCCGTGCCGCATGGCCTCCCCGATGCCGTTCTCGCGGCGGCGGTCCTGCATGACGACGAGACGCCCGACCGCTACCGCTACCGGCCCCGTCATCTCGGACCGCCCCTGCCCGTCCCGATGGTCCTGGAGATCGATGGTCGCCGCCACGCCGTCGCCGTCCAGCAGGAGCGCGACGGCACCTGCCGCCTCAGCCATGACGGGACCGACTACGTCATCCGCTTCAACGAGGCGCGCCCGGATTATCGCAAGGAATCGGTCCGGTGCCGGTTCATCCATGACGGCGTCGCCGACGAGGTCCCCTATGCGCGCGACGGCGACCGCCTCTTCCTGCAGCGCGGCCCCGACCAGGTCATCGTCCGCGACCTCACCCGCGCCCCGGCCAGCCGCGCCGGCTCGGATGGTTCGGATGGCCGCGTCCTCGCCGCCATGAACGGGCGCGTCGTCGCGGTCCATGTCGCGGCTGGCGAGACGGTGACGGCCGGCCAGCCCATCGTCACGCTGGAGGCGATGAAGATGGAGCATGTCCACGCGGCGGGTGCGGCCGGGCAGGTCGTCGACCTCGGCGTCGCGGTCGGCGAGCAGGTCACCACCGGCCGGCTGCTGGCCGCCATCACGCCCACGGCATCCTGAGGGAGCGACCCATGTCCGACGTGCTGATCGGGACGGACGGCCCCGTCCTTACCATCACCATCAACCGCCCCGACAAGCGCAACGCCATGAACCGCGATGTCGTGGCCGGTATCGCCGCGGGGTGGCGGCAGGCGCATGAGGATGCGGCGGTGCGGGTGATCGTGCTGACTGGCGCGGGCGACAAGGCCTTCTGCGCCGGCGCCGATCTCGGTGGCGGGCAGAGCTTCTTCCAGGACCTGTCGAAGCCGACCAGCGACTATGCCGATCTCCTGCGCCTGGTGCAGAACGGCACCAAGCCCTCCATCGCGCGCGTGAACGGCACCTGCATGGCCGGCGGTATGGGCCTCCTGTGCATGACCGACATGGCGGTGGCGGCGGACGATGTGGTCTTCGGCCTGCCGGAGGTGAAGGTCGGCGTCTTCCCCATGCAGGTGCTGAGCCTGCTCCAGCGCATCGTGCCGCGCCGGGTCGTGGCGGAATGGTGCCTCACCGGCGAGCCCTTTACGCCGGAGGAGGCGCGCGCCGCCGGCCTCCTCAACCACGTCGTGCCGCGGGGCGAACTCGACGCCAAGGTCGCCTGGCTCGCCGGCCGGCTTGTCGACAAGTCGCCCATGGCGATCCGCCGCGGCAAATATGCGATGCGCGCCATCGAGGCGATGAGCTTCGACGAGGCCATCGCCTTCACCGAAGGGCAGATCGCACTGACCGCCCAGACCGAGGATGCGCGCGAGGGCATCGCCGCCTTCACCGAGAAGCGCAAGCCGGTCTGGCGTTGAGCGGGGCCAGCGGCTCAACGCAAGATCGCATAGCGCAACACAGCGACCATGGTGCCATCGATGGAAGGCTCCCGACCGATGAGCGACAAGGCCATCATCACCTGCGCCCTCAACGGCGTGCTGACCGATCCGCGTCAGCACGCGGTGCCGGTGACGCCAGCCGAGATGGCGGCCGAGGCGAGGCGCGCCTATGAGGCCGGTGCCTCGGTGATGCACATCCACCTGCGCCAGCAGGGCGAGGGCAAGGGCCACCTGCCGTCCTGGGATCCGAAGCTCTCCGCCGAGGTGCAGGCCGCCATCCGCGAGGCCTGCCCGGGCGTGGTCATCAACCACACCTCCGGCGTCGTCGGCCCGGACTATGCCGGCGCACTCGCCTGCATCCGCGAGACCCGGCCGGAAATCGCCGCCTGCAATGCCGGCTCGCTCAACTACCTGAAGGTGAAGGCGGATGGCACCTGG
Organism: Phreatobacter oligotrophus; assembly: GCF_003046185.1. Taxonomy (NCBI): domain Bacteria; kingdom Pseudomonadati; phylum Pseudomonadota; class Alphaproteobacteria; order Hyphomicrobiales; family Phreatobacteraceae; genus Phreatobacter; species Phreatobacter oligotrophus. The sequence continues at coordinate 5,043 of NZ_PZZL01000028.1, read as the reverse complement.
GCCTGGCCGCCCATGCTCTTCGACAATCCGGTCGAGAAGGTGAAGGCCTATCTCGACGTCATGGCGGGCACGGGCACGCTGCCCGAATTCGAGTGCTTCGACACCGGCATCGTCCGTTGCGTTGCCATGTACCGCGATACCGGCCTGACGAAGGGCCCGCTCCAGTACAATTTCGTCATGGGCGTCGAGTCGGGCATGCCCGCCGACCCCGACCTCCTGCCCATCCTCCTGAAACTCAAGGCGGCCGAGGCCAACTGGCAGGTCACCGCCATCGGCCGCGCCGGCATCTGGGCGCTGCACCGGCGTTGCGCCGAACTCGGCGGCCACCTGCGCACCGGGCTCGAGGATACCTTCTACCGCGAGACCGGCGAGAAGGTGATGTCCAACGGCCCCCTGATCGAAGCCATGGCGGCCATCGTCCGCGCGACGGGGCGTCAGGTCGCAAGTCCCGCCGAAGCGCGTACCATCCTGAGGCTTGCAGCCTGAGCCGATTGCGGCGAGGCTGCGGTATCGACGTGCATGCGAGCCGGAAAACCGGCCGGAAGAATCTCGAGGGAAACGCCTGACGGGGGAGAGGCTCGTTGCAATTCGTCCAGCTGGTGATCAGCGGCCTGGCGCAGGGGTGCATCTATGGCCTCATCGCGCTGGGCTTCGTGCTGATCTACAAGGCCACCGAGACGGTGAACTTCGCCCAGGGCGAACTCCTGATGATCGGCGGCTTCGCCGGTCTCTTTGCTGCCACCACGCTCGGCTTTCCCTATTGGGCGGTGATCCTCGTCGCCATGGGGGTGACCGCGACCATCGGCTTCCTCAACGAGCGGATCATCCTGCGGCCCATCCTCGGCCAGTCGGCGGTCGCCATCGTCATGGTGACGATCGGCTTCGGCTACATGGCCCGCGGCCTCGTCACCATGATCCCGGTGATCGGCACCGACACCCACACCCTCCCCGTTCCCTTCCGCGGTGAGGTCTTCCGTTTCGCCGGCCTCGTCATCTCCGCCGAGCACATCGTCATCATCGCCGTGACGATCCTGCTCTGCGGCGCGCTCGCCGCGCTGTTCCGCTACACCAAGATCGGCATCGCGATGCAGGCCATGAGCCAGAACCAGCTGGCGGCCTATTACATGGGCATCCCGGTGAAGCGGCTCTCCAGCCTGATCTGGGCCATCTCGGCGGCGGTCGCGGCCATTGCCGGCATCCTCCTCGCGCCGCTCACCTTCATCCACGCCAATATGGGCTTCATCGGCATCAAGGCCTTCCCCGCGGCGGTGATCGGCGGCTTCACCTCGCTGCCCGGGGCCATCGTCGGCGGCCTCATCATCGGCGTCGTGGAATCGCTTGCCGGCTTCTACCTGATGGAGGGCTTCAAGGACGCCGCGCCCTTCATGGTCGTCCTCGCCATGCTCGTGCTCAAGCCGAACGGTCTGTTCGGCGAGCGCCTCGCCAAGAAGGTCTGAGGCCATGCGGTTCATCTTCAAGACCCGCTACGAGCAGGACATCGAGCTGTTCCAGCATGGCGGCAAGGTCTTCTGGTACGGCCTGCTCATGGCGGTGCTGCTCGTCGCCCCGATCTTCGTCTCGCCCTACGTGCTGACCCAGCTCTCGCAGGTCTGCATCTACGCCATCGTCGCCGTCGGCCTGATGCTGCTCGCCGGCTTCACCGGGCAGCTCTCCCTCGGCCATGCCGCCTTCATGGCGGTCGGTGCCTATACGCAGGGCGTGCTGGTGACGGCGGGCGTGCCGTTCTTCGTCGGCATTGCCTGTGCCGGCCTCTTTGCGGCGGTGGTCGGCGTCATCGTCGGCCTGCCGGCGCTCCGGGTGAAGGGCCTCTATCTGGGCATCGCCACACTGGCCTTCGGAACGATCATCGAGGAGATCATCGCCCGCGCCGAGCACGTGACCGGCGGCAATGCCGGCCTGATGGTTCCGCCGGTCAACCTCTTCGGCTGGCGCTTCGCTGATGGGCCGAGCTTCTACTATCTCTGCCTCGCCTTCGCCGTGGCGTCGACGCTGATCGTCATCAACATCCTGCGCTCGCCGACGGGACGCGCCTTCGTCGCCATCCGCGATTCCGAGATCTCCGCCCAGTCCATGGGCGTGAACCTCGCCTTCTACAAGACGCTGTCCTTCGCCATCTCGGCGGCCTTCGCCGGCGTCGCGGGCGGGCTCTATGCCCACAACATCCGCTTCCTCTCTCCCGACCAGTTCACCGTCATCCAATCCATCGAACTGGTCATGATGGTGGTGATCGGCGGCCTCGGCTCGGTGCACGGCGCCATCTACGGCGCCGCCTTCCTCATCGCCCTGCCGCAGGCGATCAATGCGGTGAAGCCGTTCCTGCCTCTCTTCCTGTCCGAGGCGACGGGCCTGCAGCCCACCGTCTTCGGCGCCGTGCTGATCCTCGTGGTGCTCTTCGAGCCCCTCGGCATCTACGGCGCCTGGCTCAAGACACGCACCTATTTCGACCTCTTCCCCTTCTACCGGCAGGGCATGTTCCGCCGGCAGAAGGCCTTCCAGAAATCGGACCGGCTGAAATGAGCGCCCCCTTCTTCCAGGCCGAGGGCATCTCCGTGCAGTTCGGCGGCCTCAAGGCCGTCGACGGCGTGTCCTTCCACGTCGACAAGGGCGAGGTCTTCACCATCATCGGCCCCAACGGTGCCGGCAAGACCACCGTCTTCAACATCATCAGCCGCATCTACAACCCGACCGCCGGACGGATCATGCTGGAGGGCCAGGAGGTCACGAAGCTCCCCGCCCACCGCATCGCCGGGCTCGGCATTGCCCGTACCTTCCAGAACATCGAGCTCTTCGAGCACGCGACCGTCCTGCAGAACCTGCTGATCGGCGCCCACGTCCACCGCACGACGAACCCCCTGGCCGAGGCGCTCTTCCTGCCCTCGGTGAAGCGCGCCGAGGTCGCCTTGCGCGAGCGCGTCGAGGAGGTGATCGACCTCCTCGACCTCGCCGTGCACCGCGACGCCATGGTGGCCGGCCTGCCCTATGGCGCGCGCAAGGTGGTCGAGCTCGGCCGCGCGCTGTGCACCCGGCCGAGGCTGCTCCTTCTCGACGAACCCTCCTCGGGCCTCAATGTCGAGGAGACCGAGGACATGGCCTTCTGGATCGAGGACATCACCCGCGATCTCGGCATCACCGTCATCATGGTCGAGCACGACATGACGCTGGTGTCCCGCGTTTCCGACCGCGTCATGGCGATGAACCAGGGGCGGGTCCTCGCCATGGGCGCGCCCGCCGAGGTGCAGCGCCACCCCGCCGTGGTCGAGGCCTATATCGGCACGCCCGCCGCGGCGGCCGAACTGGAAAGGGCGGCGTCGTGACCGAGCCGATCCTCACCCTTGCCAATGTCGAGGCCGCCTACGGAGCGGTGAAGGCCATCCGCGGCGTCTCGCTGGCGGTGCCGAAGGGATCCATCGTTACCGTGCTGGGCGCCAATGGCGCGGGCAAGAGCACCATCCTCAAGACGATCTCCGGCATCCTCGATCCGCAGAAGGGCTCGATCATCTTGAAGGGCGAGAACATCGAGCGCCGCGATCCCGCCGACATCGTCCGCCGAGGCCTCAGCCACGCGCCCGAGGGCCGCGAGGTCTTCCCGCTCCTGTCGGTGCGCAACAACCTGCTCATGGGGGCCTATACCCGCTCCGACAAGGACGAGGTCGCCCGCGACATCGAGCGGATGGAGCGCTACTTCCCGATCCTCAAGGAGCGGGCCGACCAGGATGCGGGCCTGCTCTCCGGCGGCCAGCAGCAGATGCTCTCGATCTCGCGGGCGCTGATGTCGCGGCCCGACCTGCTCCTTCTCGACGAGCCCTCGCTCGGACTGTCGCCGAAGCTCACGCAGGAGATCTTCGCCATCGTCCGGCGCATCAACCGCGAGGAGGGTGTCACCATCCTCCTCGTCGAGCAGAACGCGGCCCTGGCGCTCGCCACCGCCGATTACGGCTACATCCTCGAACTCGGCCGCATCGTCATGGAGGACCGCGCCTCCGTCCTGGCCGACAAGGACGACGTGAAGGAATTCTACCTCGGCCAGAAGGAGGCCGGGGTCCGCGGCGAGCGCCGCTGGAAGAAGAAGAAGATGTGGCGGTGACGATGGCCCCGACAACCGCATCCGTCACCTTTGCCGCGATCGAGGCTGGTTCCACCCCGGGAGGCCGCCATGTTTGACATCTGGCCAAACCAGGCCATCCGCCCTGCCGCCATTCCCGCCGGCGATACGGTCGCCAAGGTCTTCGATGCCGCAGTTCGCCAGCGTGGGGACAAGGTCGCCGTGCGGCAGAAGGAGTTCGGCCTCTGGAAGGAGACCTCCTGGACGGGCATGGGCGATGCCGTCCGCGAGATCGGCATGGGCCTGGTCGCCCTCGGCCTCCAGCCCGGCGAGGTCGTCTCGATCCTGGCCAACACCCGGCGGGAATGGTCCTTTGCCGACTATGGAATCATCTGCGCCGGCGGCGTGTCGAACGGGATCTACCCGACCGATGCTCCGCCGCAGTGCGAGTATCTGTTGACGGATTCGGCCTCGGTCTTCTGCGTGGTCGAGGACGAGGAGCAGCTCGACAAGATCCTTGCCGTGCGGGACGCGGTGCCGTCCCTGCGCAAGATCATCGTCATGGAGACCGAGGGGCTGCGCCACTTCTCGGACCCGCAGGTGATGACGCTGGACGAGCTGCGCCGGCTCGGTGCCGAGGCCCATGCCGCCGACACGGCCGAATGGGAGCGCCGCCTCGCCAGCCGGGCTCCCGAGGACCTCGCCATCCTCGTCTACACCTCCGGCACGACCGGCAAGCCCAAGGGTGCGATGATCACCCACCGCAACATCCTCGCGGCGATCTCGGTCATCTCCAATGAGTCGATCCGCCAGAACGAGGACGACCAGCGCATGGCCTTCCTGCCGCTCTGCCACGTGGCGGAGCGGGTCGGCGGCCAGTTCCTGGCGCTCTATTCCGGCGCGACGCTGAATTTCGTCGAGAACCCCGAGACCGTGCCGGACAATGTCCGCGAGATAGCGCCGACCATCTTCTTCGCCGT
>NZ_PZZL01000027.1 GCF_003046185.1 Phreatobacter oligotrophus | reverse complement strand
TCGCGGACCTCAGGTGAGAACTTGTTCGTCGTCTTGCTCGTCATGGCTCCATCCTACTTGGAAGTTGGAGCCTCCGGCAGACCCGGGGCGGTTCACCTCGCTCGTTGGCCGAAACGAAAGCGGCAAATCCAACCTGCTTCTGGCTCTTGCTACTCTCAATCCCCCAGGGGGGCGAAAGCCACTCAACAAAATCAAGGATTTTCCTCGCGGCCGCCGTCTCGATGAATGCACGCCTGACACTCACGTTGTCTGGACCTGGTGGGCGCTTGATAACGAAGAACAAGAGGCTTTGGGGGAAATGCTGCCGGCGCTGAAGAACTGCAAGCAGGTGGTTGTTGGGCGTGGATATGGAGAACGGGGGTGGGTCGACCTTGGAATAAAGCCACCCGAACCCTCCCGTTCAAAGCTAGCGGGCGCTTTGCGTCGACTTGAGCCCTCTTTCACTGGAAAGCTGGGAGACATTGCTGAGCAGCATGCGACGGCCATTGGCAGCGCACTGACACGGCTAGGTGAAACACTCGCCAAAGCGGGACCGGCCGACAAATGGGCGACTGAGAATGTTGCAGCCACTAAAGACCTTCGAACGCTTTTAAGTGAAGCCTCCATCGTACCGACTGAAGCCGAAGATCAGCTGATTTCCCAAGTTGAAGCCGAATGCACAAGCATTGTCGAATTCGACGGCGGAGCTGTTGAAGCGCGAGAGGCTGTTCTAAGTTGGCTGCCAACGTTCACGTACGTTGCTGAATTCCCAGAAATTTATGGTCATCAGAACCTCGACACTTTCTTGAACGAGCGAGGTCGAGATCCCAATCGTAAAGAGGCGGATGACAATTTTGAGAAGATGGCGAAAGTCGCCGGGTTCAGTCCGAAGGAACTTAATGGGATGCGCGGGGATCACGAAACCCGCAATCAGCTTCTCAATCGTGCAGGCGCGGTAGTCACTACAGAACTTCGGCGCCTATGGAAAGACCGTCCGCTTAAAGTCCGTTACAATATCGATGGCCCTTACCTAGACACGCTGATTTCTGACCCAAATGCGGTCTATGATGTCGAAGTCAACTTGGATGAAAGAAGCCGTGGGTTCCGGTGGTTTTTTTCATTCTATCTGACCTTCGCGGCAGATACGAAGGAAGGGGGCGGCGAAAGCGCGATCCTTCTCCTCGACGAACCCGGACTCTTTCTACACGCCAAGTCCCAAGAGGATCTGCTCAGGCACTTCAAAGACGATTTCAAAAACCAGATTATCTACACAACGCACTCACCGTTTATGGTGGCACCGGACGCGATGGATAGCGTTCGCACAGTGAACATCGATGAAGAAAAGGGGACCCAGGTTACAAATACGCCGAAAGGCGACTCCAGAACGCTATTTCCCCTGCAGGCGGCTCTTGGTTATCAGCTCGCCCAAACGCTCTTTGTTGGTCATTCAAACTTGGTGGTGGAAGGCGTCACCGACTTCTGGATTCTTTCGGCAGTGCATAGCCACTTCCAGGCGATAGGGGCGGTCACCCTTCCCGATGCTTTGACCATCACGCCAGCAGGTGGTGCGGGGAAGGTTTCATACATGGCAGCCCTCTTGGCATCGCAGGAGCTGACCGTCCTGGTTCTGCTTGACGACGACAAAGCAGGCCGAGAAGCGAAGAAGGAGTTGGTCGAAGGCAAGCTGCTTCGAGACAGCGCAATCACCTTGGTTTCGGAAGGCATGGCTGCCAAACCCAAGGAAGCGGATATCGAAGACCTCATCGATCCCGGTGTTTATAAAGCCCTCGTTGACAAGAGCTACGCCAAGGAACTGAAGGGAAAGAAGCTCACGCTCAACACGAATATCCCTCGGATCGTTAAGCGGTATGAGGAGGCGTTTGAAGCCGTTGGGCTGGAGTTCCAGAAATCCCGGCCCGCGCGAGAGTTTATGACGCTTATGGGTTCCAAGCCCATTGACTCTCTTCCAAATCCCCAGGCGTTCCAGGACGTTTTTGCGTTGATCAAACAAAAATACGAGCGGATCGTTCAGGCTGGACGCGCACCGTTCAGGTGAATCGTCTTCTAGGGCCCTCTCGCATCCTTTTGCCAGACGTGGGAGATCCTGCGATATCACGTGGCGACGCCCCGCCTCAGACAGGATCTGAGGCCGGCGCATGCTCTCCAGCACGATCCGGCGCTTCCGGTAGCTCGCTTTCATCAATCATGCGGTGCCGACGCCTGAAGCGCTCCAGATTTAATATGGCGGTACAGCGTCGCCTTCGACACGCCGAACCTGGATGCCACCTCCCGGGCCGTCAGGTTGCCATGAGCGAGCAGCGCTTTGGCAGCGGTTGCGTTCTTTTTGGAAAGACGACGCGGCCGCCCTCCCCGTGTGCCCTTGCGCTTGGCCTCCGCGAGGCCGGCAATGGTCCGCTCACGGATCAACGCGCGCTCGAATTCCGCGATGGCACCGAGCATATGTAAAACCAGCATGGCACCCGGGGACGAGGTATCGATCGCGTCGGTTAGCGACACGACACCAATGCCCCTCGCCTTCAGGTCTGACGCTGTCTCTATGAGCTGCTTCAACGATCGGGCGAGCCGATCGAGCTTCCGGATCACGAGGGTGTCGCCCTCGCGCGGCATGTCGCGCAGGAGCGGGTTCAGCTCCGGCCGGTCAGCCCGGGTGCCGGAGGCCTTTTCAACGACGAGCTTCTCGCACCCAGCCGCGCTCAACTTCTCGAGTCGCAGTCCAGGTTCTGGTCGAGGGTCGATTCCCGAGCGGAGCCATTGAGTATGCGTTGTCTCAATTCTCATGGGTGCATGAGGAAACGAGACGATTATTTCAAGACGCCTTTTGAGACTTGGGGAGAGGCCTGTTGCGGTTCTGCCCAGCCCCCTCCTCAGTCCGTCTCATAAACGGTCTATTTATCACCGCCACATCAATAGGAACGGTATCGGAAACGGCACCGACCGAGCGCACCGCACCACAGTTTGGGTAAGGGCATGACCCACCGCCACATTGACCCCCAAGGGATGGACGCTTGCCAAGATCGACGACGTGATCGGCTATGGGGGGCTTCCCGCGTGGCTCGAGCTACGCGATGCCGTTCGGTCCGATCCGAGCCTGCTTCCGAAGATACGCAGGATCGCGTCGCACGGTGCCACGAATGGCGAGGACATTGATGCCTATCGTTTCTGGCTAAAGATCGCCGACCACCTGGAAGGCGAGCACAAGGCGAAAGCAGCACCGGTCAGCGTAACGCAGAGAGATGAATGGCTCGCGCCACAAGGGCTACCGTTAGGCTGGCGAGGGTGAAATCGAGGTCATCCGGGCGGCTGGGTCCAGTACGGTCTGATCCGCACCTCGCGTGAGCCACACACCGAGCATTTGAGGCGTCCGCGGATCTCCAGCTCGCGAACCTCTTCGGTTCCCCGTACGCGCATGCGCTCCCAGGTGATGTAGGCGTAGTTCCGGCACCGCATGTTCATGCAGTGGACCCAGGCGCCGCGAACACCCTCGGATCGCAGCAGCGAGATCGTGAGCTTCGGCGGCACGGTGGCTCAGGGCAGCTTGAGCAGGTCGATTGAGCCGAACATGCGCTGCCGTCGATACCCGCTGCTCACACTGCGCGCGTGGTCCAGCGCCAAAACAGCTATGTCGTGGAGCAGTGCGCGTACCGCCTCTCGCGGGTTCCCCCCAGCCTCTGCGATGGCGGCATCGACGTCATCTTCGCTGATGATGACGCCGTCGGGCTCGGTGTCTGCCTGATTTGGAACCGCCTTGGCCATGTCGTCCTCCCCGCAGATGTTCTTGTTATGTTCTAATGCAGCGGGGTCGCGCAATCCCCTTGTGGACAGGTCCGCTGCTGCGGGAGGATGAGCCATGTGCAATCTGTACAGCCTCACCAAAGGCCAGCAGGCAATCCTTGAGCTTGCCGGCGCGATGGTCGATCGCACCGGCAATCTACCGCACATGCCAGGCATCTTCCCGGACTACGCGGCTCCCATCGTTCGCAATGGCAATGGCGGGCGCGAACTGGCGCTGGCCCGCTGGGGCATGCCATCTCCGGTCTTGGCGCTTGAGGGCAAGAAGACCGATCCCGGTGTAACCAACTTGCGGAACCTCGCCTCACCGCATTGGCGACGTTGGACCGGGGTCGAGCATCGCTGCATCGTTCCATTCACCAGCTTCTCGGAGTGGGACGCCTCGATCAAAGGGCCAGCCTGGTTTGCATTCAACCAAGGCCGCCCCCTCGCCTTTTTCGCCGGTATCTGGACGAACTGGACGACCGTCCGGAAGCTGAAGGAGGGCGAGGTGACCGCTGACCTCTATGGCTTCCTCACAACCGAGCCCAACGCGGAAGTCGGTGCGATCCATCCCAAGGCGATGCCGGTCATCCTGACCACCGCAGAAGAGCGCGAGGCCTGGCTGCACGCGCCCTGGGCGGAGGCCAAAGCGTTGCAGCGCCCATTGCCCGATGGCTCCCTCCAGGTGGTCGCCCAAGGTGCTCGGCAAGATCCTCCGGCCACAAGCGAATAGCCGAAAAACCGCGGCGATTGAGCTGAGGCGCGTCTCATCCGATGGCGCCGATAGCCCGGCAGGATCAGCACGAAACTCGGATATCTAAACCTCGATAATCATCGCCGGATCGAAGCCAGGGTTCTCAGTTCGTGGCTTCCCCTCGAAGGGGCCGTAGCCTTTGGGATTGGATAAGATCCGGGTTTCGCCGATGCGATAGTCATTTGAGTGATGAGTGTGTCCGTGCACCCACAGGGCCGGCTGAAAAGCCACGATTGGCGGCGCCAGTTCTGAGGCAAAGGCTGGGTTGAGGGGGGTGCCGACAAAACGCGTCGCTATTGAATGCCGTGATGGCAGATGATGGGTGACTACCACGGTCGGCCCGTCGAAAGGCAAGGCAAGCTCAGCCTCGATGAAGGCGCGGTCAAGCTTGTGCTCTCGCCGCGTGTGCCAGGGCATGAAGCGGCTGATATGGCCGGACGGCTCGCGAAAGCGGATGGCCTTGTGATCAGGCATCTCGTGACCTGCGAGGATCATGCTGGCGCGGGTGGTTCCGTTCAGCTCGTAGTCGGTCCAAAGGGTAGCGCCGACGAAGCGGACGCCACTGATGGTGACTGACCGCCGGTGAAGCAGATGGATATGTGCATGAGTTGCTGCGAGTCCGAAGCCGTCCACGAGCACATCCTGCAAAACGCCTCCATCAAACTCGTGATTTCCCGGCACGAACACGACCGGCTTGCCCTGCAACACGGGAGCTGAAGCGATCTGCTCAATGGATCGAGCTACCGGGCAGTGGAGGTCACCGGCGATCACCGCGACGTCGAAATCCGGCAGCTGTTTCGGAAATGACCACGAAGGCCCCGTTTCGAGGTGAAGAGCGGATACGACGTAGAGTCTCACAGGCTTCCCTCGGTTGCGGGACCCGACACTCGGAGGCCTGAGGAGGGAAGGTCAAGGCGAGATCAGCATATCGCGTCGCCTGCTGCCGTACATTGTCAGCGTTGGAAACGCTGGGAGTCGCCAGGCTTCAATCGCCGGCGGACAGCCAGACGGACAATGTGACCCAACGTCGGGTTTCGGGCCCATTACAGACACCCGCTACGTCTGCTGTGGAAAGGCTAGCCTGGCAAAGCGACCAGCCATAGAGGATCTTCAGGACAACCGGGTCCCCAGTAGCCTGACCGCATTCGCGGTAACCAAAACCGTCGCCCCGGTATCGGCAAGGATGGCCGGCCAGAGTCCGGTGATGCCGGCAACCGTCGTGACCAGAAAAACTGCCTTGAGCCCAAGCGCCATCACAATGTTCTGGCCAATGTTATTCATAACCCGGCGAGACAGCTCGACCATATTGGCGATATCACGGACGCGCCCATGCAATACGGCAGCGTCAGCTGTCTCCAGCGCTACATCTGTACCGCCGCCCATGGCGATTCCGATGTCGGCGGCTGCCAGGGCCGGGGCATCGTTGATCCCGTCGCCGACCTTTGCCACAACCTGACCATTGCGCTGCATCTCGCGCACGATGCGCTGCTTGTCTTCGGGCAAGAGACCCGCGCGAACGGCGATTCCGAGATTATTGCCAATCGCCCTCGCCGTACGCTCGTTGTCCCCAGTCAACATGACTGTGGCTATCCCAGCATCAGCCAACGCCTTGAGACCGGCTGCTGCATCCTCACGCGGCTCATCGCGGATGGCGAGCAAACCGACGATCCGGTCGTCGATCAGCAGCAACGTGACGGTCTTGCCCTGGTCGTTGAAGGCGCTGACGACCGCTTCCAGTTCGCGCGAAAGCGAGGCCTTCTCCTGCGCCGCCTTCGGCGAAGCGAGGAACAGGCTTTGGCCATTGACACGACCGACAACACCCTTGCCGGAAATCGCTCGGGCATCGGTCGCCGACGGCACGGAGAGCGCATCAGCCTTGGCGCGGGCCAGGATGGCGACGGCCAGCGGATGGCTCGAGCCAGTCTCCAGCGCGGCGGCGAGAGACAGCACCTCAGCCTCCGGGCGACTGAAGCTGACGACGTCAGTGACGACCGGCTTGCCCTCGGTCAACGTCCCCGTCTTGTCGAGCGCGACGGTGGTCACCTTCCGCAGACCCTCCAGGACGGCGCCACCTTTCATTAACAGGCCGCGCCGCGCGCCCACAGCCAAACCAGCGGCAATGGCCGCAGGCGTGGAGATCACAAGGGCACAGGGGCAGCCTATAAGCAGTACGGCAAGACCCTTGTAGATCCATTCGGACCAGTTGCCGTCAAGGACGAGCGGGGGCACGAGCGCCATGAGGGCACCGACAACAAGAACGCCGGGCGTATAGTATCGCGAGAACTGGTCGATGAAGCGCTCGGTCGGCGCCTTGCTTTCCTGGGCCTCCTCAACCAGTTTCACCACACGTGCGATGGTGTTGTCTTCCGCTGTCGCGGTGACCTTCACACGCAGAACCGCATCGATATTGATCGTCCCGGCAAAGACGGCATCCCGCGGCTGTTTGTGATTCGGAGTGCTCTCGCCCGTGACGGGCGCCTCATCGACGGAACTCTCGCCTCCCACAATCTCGCCATCTGCGGCGATGCGGTCGCCGGGACGCACAAGCAGCATCATCCCGGGCTGGAGGGTGTCCGCCGGCAGTTCGCGGGTTATTCCGCCCTCATCGACCAGTGCGCTTTGGGGCACGAGAGCAGTGAGGCTTTTGATGCTGGCGCGGGCTCGGCTCGCGGCCACGCCCTCAAGCAACTCACCGACGAGAAAGAGGAAGACTACGGCCGCGGCCTCCTCCGTCGCGCCTATGAAGACCGCGCCGACAGCAGCAATCGTCATCAGCGTCTCAATGGTAAAGGGCATCCCGGCAGCCGCCGCCATGACAGCGCGGCGCGCAATGGGGACCAAGCCGACCGCCATAGCCAAAGCAAAGACCCAATGCCCAACAGCGGGCACGAGTTGGCCGACGATCCAGGCGCCTGCCAAAGCAGCGCCGCAACCGATCGTCAGCATTGCCTTGCGGCTACGCCACCATGGACCGTCATCAAGGTCCTGGTGCGTATGTCCTGCATGGTCGTGAACTTGTCGCTTGCCGGGTTGGTCAGCCGGCGTTCGGTCCCCCGAGTGACTATGGGCCCTAATGACCCGGCCAGGCGTGTGGCTTGCCTCGTCATTGACGTCGTAAACCTTAACCCCCTCGTCTGCTGCTCCGGTTGGCGAGATCGAATAGCCCAGGGATTGCACCTGAAGCGCAATTGCATCCGGCGCGAGAGAACCGTCATGGGTCACCGAGAGTGTGCCCGACATGACCGAAACCGACACATGTCCGACGCCCGAAAGGCGGCCAACGGCGGTCTCGATCTTGGCCGCGCAAGACGCGCAGTCCATGCCGACCACGCGGAACCGCTCTGTTGCCCTCGTCGGTGTCATCGTCAGGCCCTCCCGCCAGATTGCGTCCCTACCACGGCCTCTGGAATGATCCTCTCGGGCGAGCCGAATTCGCGTAAGGCTGCGATGCGTTGACGGGCCACAATTGCCTCGGCAATCACCTTTGCGTCGTCACCGACACCCATTATGAGTCCCGACGCGCGATTGCGCTGCCAAGGGCGGCCGACAAAATAGAGACCGGGGATTGGGGGAAACGCCCCCCTCTTCGACGAAGCGGCCTTGGTCGTCCAAAGCATCTGGAACGGTCAGCCCAGCCGTCTCGTCGCGATAGCCAACAGCCCACACAACTGCATCGATGGTCTCCATTCGTCCTGCCGCAAATCGAACCTGCCGACCAGCTGCCCCGTCGAGCCGCGGAACAATGCTCACGCCACGTCGCCGCAGACTGGCAAAGCTGCGATCTCGGTCGGGGAAAGCGTCGGCGCTGGGCATGCGTCGCCCAACGAAGGAGTCCCGTCCAGCCTTCATCAGCCCCACCAACGAAAGCCACCACCAGACGCTCCGGCCAAGAATACGCGCGGGATAAAGGCCGCGCGGCTTTCCAGTAGACAGTATGACGCGGTGAGAAGGGGCGAGTTCGGCGACAATGTCGCGGCCACTTGCACCATCTCCAACGACCAGCACCGTCCCAGGGACCACCCTGGAAGGCTGACCGTAGCTTGCCGCGGTGAGCTGCTGAACGTCGCCGGCAATGTTCGCCGCGAGCGCCGGGACGACGGCCCGCTGAAAGCCGCCCGTGGCGATGATGACGTTGTGTGCCAGGATCCGGCCGCCCGTCGTCGTAATGGCTCCAAATCCTTCGCCGAGCTGACTGAGTTGTTCGACGGTCGTGCCCATCGATACTGGCAACCCATGGACCTGCGCGTAGCGTTCCAGGTAGTCGGCGAATTCGTCGCGCGACGCATAGCCCTCGGGGTCTCCCCCCCAGTTCGAGGTCCGGCAATGCACTGAAGCGGCGCGGCGTAAACAGCGTCAGTGAGGAATAGCGTTTACGCCAGCTGTCACCGATGCGTTCGGCCGCCTCGACTACGATGGAAGCGAGCCCCTCCTGCTTAAGCCAGTAAGCCGCAGCCAGCCCGGCTTGTCCCGCCCCGATAACGAGTACCGGGACCGCTTCGCTCGACCTCCAAGCGCCCATGGTCTCAGCAGACATTTCGTTCGCTCCGCATTCTGACGCAGGGCTTGTAGTTCCTCTAGTCGCTAGAGGATCAAGACCGATTCAGGATCTTTGCGACCTTTTCCTTCGGCAGCGCTTACTGCCACTCGATGCCATGGTGCGGTGCGGCTAACTAGGGGGCGCTCGAAGGGTCCGGAACAATTCCACAACGCCATCGCTGAAGTCGGCCCGTGGATGCGCTTCGCAATATCTCCTCAGGAACACGGCTTGTCTGCCAATAGGAAACGTCGGGGGCAGGAGGTCTAGACCACGATCCAATCCCTCCGGCGCCCTCATCAGGGCACCACTCATGAAGCCCTGCGCCCAAATAACGTAGTCACGCTCGCTGGAAGGCTCAGCACGGATGTGATCCAGAAATGTCGAGCAGCTCGCCGCTCCCACGCCGACAATTTTCGCTGTTTCGGGAGGATTAACCGCTCCAGATTCCTGCGCTGGAGAGCCACCGGGCGGGAGTGCCACCACGAGGGCACTCCCGACGGCAATAGGCGCAAGAAGACCCCGTAGCGCGATCATGGAACGACGAACCGTGCGGACACGGAATGGTTATGGCCGTCACGTCCGGAGATCACCACACGTGCGCCCTTGGCCAGCGGTGCCTCAAGTCGTCCGGCCAGGCGATTGGGACCGCTTGCCGAGAGAGCCACATTGATTGTTCGCCCGGCATCCTGGACGACAGCGCGGACGTTAGCACCTTGGACCGTTGTGACCTTGCCGTCGTCCAAGAGGTAAACACTGATTTCCGATGGCGCGACGACCAGTTCCACCTGATGATCTGCGCTCCCGGCGACCATACCGCCATTCGGGCCAGGGCGTTGCGCAAAAGTGGCGCCGGTGGCCAGTAGCATTACGAGGGCGGCCGCGAGGATGATGTTCTTCATAGCTAGTCTCCTTCTTGGGAATCAGTACGCGTCGGCAACCGATGTCCCGGCCAGCGATGTCTCGTCGTGTCGGGCGAGCAGGGTCTCCAGCGGCTTGCGGCCAAACCGGAGAAAAAGAACAGGCGTCAGGATTGTGTCGAGCAGCGTCGCAGACACCAGGCCACCGAAGATCGTCACCGCGACCGGATGCAGGATTTCGCGCCCCGGTTCTCCAGCTCCAAACAGCAGCGGCACCAATGCCAGACCCGCCGAAAGGGCAGTCATCAGCACGGGAGATAGGCGCTCCAGCGAGCCGCGAATGACGAGGTCGCGACCGAACTTCTCGCCCTCATAGAGGGCCAGGTTGATGTAGTGGCTGATTTTGAGGATGCCGTTGCGGGCGCTGATCCCGGCGAGCGTGATGAAGCCGATCATCGAGGCGACGGAGAAGGACTGGCCGGAAAGCCAGAGAGCAGCAACGCTGCCAATCAGTGCGAGCGGGATGTTGGTGAGGATGATCGCGGTGAGGATCGCCGATTGGTAGCGCGAATAAAGGACCATGAAGATCAGGGCGAATGAGACAAGAGATAGCCCACCGATGACGAGAGTGGCCTCTTCCTGGGCCTGGAACGTGCCCTCAAGACTTGTACCGTAGCCACGGGGCCATTCCGTTTCGGCAAGCACCCGGCGGACGTCCGCGACGATGGCAGCCATGTCGCGCTGCCCATCGCCGTTGGCCGAGACCACGATCCGCCTTTGGCTGTTTTCACGGAGAATCTGGTTCGGTCCCTCGCCTTCTTCCACGGTTGCGATCAGGCGCAGCGGGACGAAGCCCTTTGGTGTCGGCACCAACAGGTTGGCCAGGCTCGTCGTCGAGCGCTCGTCCTCAGCAAGCCGCATGACCACCTCGAAACGGCGGTTGCCCTCGACAATCTGCGAGACCACCCTGCCATTCGACAGTCCCTCAAGGGCGTCTGTAATCGTCGCGGGTGTGACGCCGTACAAGGCGGCTCGCTCAAAATCGGGCGTGATCCGGAGCTGGGGTATCAGCACCTGCTTCTCGGTGTTGAGATCGACCAGCCCGGGAACGGCCTGCAAGCGAGACTGGAGATTTGCGGCCAAGGTTCGCAAAACGTCGAGGTCCTCGCCGTAAATCTTGACAGCCAACTGTGCTCTCACGCCGGAGAGCATGTGATCGAGGCGATGGGCAATGGGCTGTCCGATTGCCACGCTGACCGGGAGGATCGAAAGGCGCGATCGAATGTCAGCGAAGACCTCTTCGCGTGGTCTGCTCGACCGCACCAATGCGATGTCAATCTCAGAATTGTGGACGCCCTCCGCATGTTCGTCGAGTTCAGCTCGGCCGGTACGACGGCCAACGCTGCGCGCCTCCGGAACCTGCATGATCAGCCGCTCCGCAATTCCTCCCAAGCGATCGGATTCCGCCAGAGAGATTCCCGGATTGTATTGAAGGTTGATCAGCAGCGTCCCTTCGTTGAACGGGGGCAGGAACAGTCGCGGCAGTTGGAAGGCGCCGATTCCGGCCGCCGCGACCCCCAAGCTCACTGCGGCGAAGAGGGTCTTTGGTCTTTCGAATGCCCAACCAAGCAGAATACGGTTGCCTCCCTTTAGCTTGCGCACCAGCCAAACGTCCTTGTGCGCTTTGATCCGTGTTCGCGAGAGGAGGTAATAGGAAAGCACCGGCGTCACGGTGATCGAAATGATCAGACTCGCTAGGATGGAAACGATGTAGGCGACTCCTAGCGGCGCGAAGAGCCGCCCCTCGATGCCGGACAGGGCGAACAGAGGAATGAAGACGAGCACCACGATCATTGTGGCGTAGACGATGCCAGAACGCACCTCCTGGCTTGCGTCTGCGATGACCTTAAGGACAGGCAGCGGCTGCTCCCGCTCGGAGTTTTCCTTGAGCCGTCGAAGGATATTCTCGACGTCCACAACGGCGTCATCGACGAGTTCGCCGATCGCGATGGCAAGTCCCCCTAGCGTCATGGTGTTGATCGACAGACCGAAGGCCTGGAAGACCAGCGCCGTTGCAAGGATCGAGATGGGGATTGCTGTGAGCGAAATGATCGTCGCTCTGACATTAAGAAGGAACAGGATCAAGATGACCGCGACAACCGCCGCCGCCTCGAGAAGAACAGTCTGGACGTTCCGGATCGCAGTCTCGATAAACGTCGCCTGACGAAACTGGATCTGATCCGCGCGAACGTTTGCTGGAAGTGTCCTCTGGATGGCTGCGAGCCGTGTCTCAACCTCGCGGGTGAGCGTCACGGTGTCGGCGGTGGGCTGCTTCTGAACACCGATGATAACCGCTGGGGTGCCCTGAAAGCCGGCGTCGCCACGCTTGGGCCGTGGGGCGAATTCGACCCGCGCGACCTGGCGTAGCAGCACGGATGTCCCGTTCTGCACGGTGACGACGAGGTTGCGTAGATCGTCGAGGCGATTGGTCAGTCCGATGTTTCGGATGAGATACTCTCGGGAATGCTGGTCGACGAAACCGCCTCCGGTGTTTGCGCCGAACCGCTGCACCGCTTGCTCGATCTGCTGGGGCGACACCGACAGGCGCGTCATCTGCACCGGGTCAGGCGTGATCCGATACTGCCGCACCTCGCCGCCGATCGGGATGATCTGCGCGACGCCCGGCAGCGTCAGGAGCTGGGGGCGGATGACGAAATCGGCAATTTCGCGCAACTCCATGGGACTAGCCTGGGTCGACGTTAGCGCGATCAGCATGATCTCGCCCATAATCGAGGAGATCGGCCCCATCTGTGGCTGCACGTTGCGGGGCAGCCTGGCCTGTACGATGGACAAACGCTCCGCTACCTGCTGGCGAGCGCGATAAATGTCCGTACTCCAGCCAAACTCGACGTAAACGATCGACAGGCCGACGCCTGACACGGATCGAACACGGTTAGCGCCCGGCATGCCGTTCATCGCCGTTTCAATCGGATAGGTGATCAATTGCTCCACCTCCTGGGGAGCAAACCCCTCGGCTTCGGTCATCAACACAACCGTCGGGCGGTTCAGGTCGGGAAAAACGTCGACGGGAAGCCTCGGCACGACGAAGGAGCCATAGGCGATGAGGATGACGGCGGCGGCGATGACAAATAGGCGATGCCGCAGACTGGCGTTGACCAGGATGTTGAACATCGTCAGCGCACCTGATTGATCAGCGGCGCGCTACGTACGACGATCCTCTCGCCGGGCTCTATCCCACCGATGATGAGGACGCGCTCCGCATCAAGCGGCTCGGTTCGCACGGGGCGCGGAACAAAGAGCTCGGCCTCCCGATGCTGGAAGACAACGCTTTGACCGTTGGGAGCCTGGGTGACGCTTGCTCGGGGCAGTACGATGCTCGTGACCGTTCGGCCCGTTTCAGCGATGACTGACACTGGAGTGCCGATGTCCAATGCAGCCGGTGGGTTCTCGATCTCGAATTGTAGAAGTGTGGATTGCTGTTGGAGGGAGCGAGAACGACCGACTAGCCGTAGGTTAACGACCTGACCGTCTGGCAACTTCGCCGTTGCAGCGCGGATGTCCTGGGGATTGATCTGGTCAAAAACCAGTGCCTCCACCCAGAGGGACCGAGGGTCGATCACCTGAAACAAAATGTCGGTCGGAGCAACGACTTGACCGATGGCGACCCGGACCTCGGCAATGATGCCGTCCACTGGGGCGGTCAGGGGTTCAGGCACCACCTTGCTTTGACGCAGCTCAGCCCGACGCCTTTCGAGCCCGCGGAGCTGTATCTCCGTCTCTTCCAATGACTGCCTTGGCACGGCATCTCGCTGGGCCAGCACCCGCTGTCGGTCCAGACGTGAACGGTAGAGCGCAATCTGCTGATCAAGTTCTCCTTCGGTCTGCTGGAGCGTCGCTGCATCGACCGGGAGAAAGGAGGGCTGGACCACAGCCAGAACCTCACCTGCTCGAACACCCTGGCCGAGACGCGGCAACCCTCCCCCTGCTGTCGTGATGCGGCCTCCTATCGTTCCCTGGACCTGCCCGGATCGGTTGGGATTGGCGATGACCCGCCCGGCAAATCGCACTGTTGGCCTCGCTTCGCTTGGGCCGACAATTTCGGTTCTCACTTCCAATAGACGCTGCGTAGGCTTCGGCAGAAAGATTGAGCCGTCCGGCCTACGATGGGGTGCATTGCCTTGCGAAGCGGCGGGAGTGCCTCCGTGGTCGTGTCCTTCGTGTGCAAGGCTCAACGACGTCGCCATAACCAGCACTGCGAGTGCTGAGAGCCCGATAACCAACTTCGGCCTCGATCGCAGACTTAGGCCGATGAGCAGACCGACCAACAGAGGCGCCCCGGCCAGAAGCACGGTCGGGCGAACAGATGTCACTTCCTGTTGAGCCCGGGTGATGAGGGCACGCCAGCCGGTGGATCTTGCGCTAGCGGTCGTTGCCGGCGCAGCAATCAGCAGAGAGCCGACAAGAAGATCTGAAGTTTCGCCGTCCTTGACCTCTGCGACGATGTCTAAGGTTCCGGGCTGCCTCAGCAGCGGAGCCGCAATTTCGTAGGTGCCGTTCGATTGCGGCTCCGCTCGATGCGGCGCGCCATTGATGCTGACCTCAATCGTCGCCCCGGTGATCGGATCGTTGGTCGCAAAGCGGTCGAGGTAGATGACCAGCACCTCGCCCTCGACGATGCCGACAAACTCGAACAGATCGGACGCCGCCGAAACCCGAGGGCTTGCCGCCGCGACGGTCGCCGTGGCCTCCGGTCCATGGTCATGCCCAGGCCCGGCCTGAACTAGGGTCCGGACTCATAACCAGTAGGAGACGATGGCAGCGATGTGGACGGCGGCGAGGAAATTGACCGCCAATCTGTCGTACCGGGTCGCGACGC
>NZ_PZZL01000026.1 GCF_003046185.1 Phreatobacter oligotrophus | reverse complement strand
GCGATCAGCGTCGTGCCGCGCAGTTCCTCGAACTCGAAATGCTCCAGCGTCTCGATCATCTTGGCGAGATGGGCGGTGCCCATGCCGGCCTGGGCGGTGTGGGCGAGCTTCTTGGGCGCGCCCATCTCGCGCATCAGCGCCTCCGCCACCTCGGCGAAGCGCCTGTTGTAGACCTCGAGCAGCTTGCGCATGAGCGCGAGGCGCTCGGCCTTGGTGGTGAGCGAGAAGGTGGCAAAGGCCTTGCGGGCGGCCTTCACGGCGCGGTCGACATCGGCCTCCGTGCCCAGCGCGATGGTGGTGAAGGCTTCCTCGGTCGCCGGGTCGATGACCTCGAGCGTCTTGGTGCCCGAGGGCTCGACCCACGCGCCGTCGATGTAGAACTTGAGATTGTTGGACAAGGCTCGTCCTCCATGCTGCCGCCGCGGAGAGCCGGCCGGATGCCGGCGGACAGGGTTCGGCGGGGGCGCCACGCTGCCACCTTGGCGCGCCCGATCCAAGGCGTCAGCCCGCCCATTCCGGCAAGGCTCCTGCCCGCAAATCCTCCTGCCCCGCGAAAGCGGACAATAGGAAAAGGCCGCGCCCCCGGGGGGACGCGGCCTCTCGATGCGTCAGGCTGACGGGATCAGCGGCCGGCGCGGGCGCGGGCGCGGATCATGAAGGCGTCGAAGGTGAACTCGGCGACCTGCCACCAGAGATACTGGTCGGAGCGGGTGGCCTGCATCGCCTCGATGATCTTCTTGAAGTCGGCGTTCTTGGAGCCGATCTCGGTGTAGAGCTGGTTGGCGGCCGTGAAGCAGGCCTCCATCACCTCCTGCGAGAAGGGACGCAGTTGCGTGCCGGCAGCGACCAGGCGGCGCAGCGCGGCCGGGTTCTGCAGGTCGTACTTCGCGGCCATCACCGTGTTCGCCGTGGTGCAGGCATTGGTGAGCGCGGCCTGGTAGGACTTCGGCAGCGCGTTCCACTTCTCGACATTGATCATGGCGTGGACGGTCGGGCCGCCCTCCCACCAGCCGGGATAGTAGTAGAACGGCGCGACCTTGTTGAAGCCGAGCTTCTCGTCGTCATAGGGGCCGACCCACTCGGCGGCGTCGATGGTGCCCTTCTCCAGCGCCGGGTAGATGTCGCCGCCGGCGACCTGCTGCGGCACGACGCCGAGCTTGGCCAGCACCTGGCCGGTGATTCCGGCGATGCGCATCTTCAGGCCCTGCAGGTCGGCGACCGTCTTGATCTCCTTGCGGAACCAGCCGCCCATCTGCGCGCCGGTATTGCCGGCCGGGATGCCGTAGACGTTGAACTTCTTGTAGAACTCGTTGAACAGCTCATTGCCGCCGCCCTGGAACAGCCAGGCGTTCATCTGGCGGGCATTGAGGCCGAAGGGCACGGCCGTGCCGATGGCGAAGGTCGGGTCCTTGCCCACGTAGTAGTAGGAGCAGGTGTGGCACATCTCGACCGTGTTGTTGGACACGGCGTCGAGGGCCTGCAGGCCGGGGACGATCTCGCCGGCGGCGAAGACCTGGATCTGGAAGCGGTTGTCGGTGAGCTCGGCGACCTGCTTCGAGATCGTCTCGGCGCCGCCATAGATGGTGTCGAGCGACTTCGGGAAGGACGAGGTCAGGCGCCACTTCACCTCAGGCGCGGACTGGGCGACGGCCGGGGCGGCAACGGCGGCAGCGGCGAGGCCGGCACCGGAAGCGGCAAGGAAATTGCGGCGTTTCATGCGATTCCTCCAATGGAAACAGGGCGAATTCTCAGAGTTCGCGGGAGCGCGCCATAAGCAGAATGTCGGGGCAAGGGAGCAACGCCGTCTCTGCAAGGCTGCCGCGCAACAGCCTTTAGTCCAATAACGAGCCAACGACGTGAAATAGCCCCGTCGTCTGTGTCGTTCGGACCGCTGGCTTTCGGCCCCACCACGGCTATCATCGCCGGAAAACAACGATAATCCGGAGGAAATGCATGGGAAATCCGTCGCTCTGCGCGGAACGGTTCATGCTGGTCGGGCCAGAGCGCGTCTTCTACGCGGGCCTCCTCGGCCGGCCGAAGCAGCGTACCCTCGGCGCCTTCATCGCCTTCGCCAGCATGGAGGGGCGCCTGCGCATCCGGGCGGTGGGCGAGCCCGAGCGATCGGTCGAGGCGGCGATCATGCCGGCCTATGCCCAGCACAGCATCGATCCCGAACATCCCAGCGTCATCGGCGTGCTGGTCGAGCCCGAAAGCGTCGACCCCCAGGCCCTGGCGCGCCTCGCCGCCGAGCTTTCCGCCCTCGACGAGGCCGTCCTCGCCCGCCGCCTGCGCGAAGCCTATCACCGCCTCCGCGCAGACCCCGCCAAGCAGGCCATGGACGCGGCCGCCTTCGACACGGCCGTCTTCGGCGCGCCGCTCGCTCCGCGCCGGATGGACCCGCGCATCCGCCGCGTCCTGGCGCTCCTCGGCGACAATCCCGGCGAGCCGCTGACGGCGGCCGATTGCGCGGCGCTGGCGAACCTCTCGGTCTCGCGCTTCCTGCATCTCTTCAAGCAGGAGACCGGCATTGCCTTCCGCGCCTGCCGGGCCTGGAAGCGGGCGCGCCACCTGCTCAACTTCGCCAACGAGACCATCAACATGGCGCATCTGGCGCTGGATATCGGCTACCCCGATTCCACCCATTTCTCCCATTCCATTCGCCGCTTCTACGGCCTGAAGCCCCGCGCCATCTTCTCCGGTTCGCGCGAGCTCGAGATCTTCCGGTCGGGTGCTGCGGCGCGGGCGTGACCAGTCCACGCAAGCCTCGGTCGCCCAAAGCCTCCTAGCCTGCCGCCCACCATCCCGAGGAGCGAGCCATGCTGTTCACGTCCGAGCACGAGGAGGTCCGGCGCAGCCTCCAGAAGGTCATCGCCGCCGAGATCAACCCCCATGTCGATGCCTGGGAGGCGGAGGGCCGCTTTCCCGCCCATGATGTCTTCAAGAAGCTCGGCGCGCTCGGCTTCCTCGGCCTCAACAAGCCGGTCGAATATGGCGGCATGGGCCTCGACTATTCCTATGCCCTGCTCATGGCCGAGGAGGTCGGCGGCATCCGCTGTGGCGCGGTGCCCATGGCGATCGGCGTGCAGACCGACATGGCGACGCCGGCGCTCGCCCGCTTCGGCTCCGACCATGTGAAACGCCAGTTCCTCGCCCCCGCCGTCTCCGGCGACCAGGTCGCCTGCATCGGCGTCTCCGAACCGGGCGCCGGCTCCGACGTCGCCTCGATCAAGACCACCGCCCGCTCCGATGGCGACGACTACGTCATCACCGGCGGCAAGATGTGGATCACCAATGGCGCGCAGGCCGACTGGATCTGCCTCCTCGCCAATACCGGCGACGGCCCGGCCCATCGCAACAAGTCGTTGATCTGCGTGCCGATGAGCGAGAAGGGCGTCACCGTCGCCCGCACCCTCGACAAGCTCGGCATGCGCTCCTCCGACACCGCGCAGATCTTCTTCGACGAGGTGCGCGTGCCCAAGCGCAACCGCATCGGCGAGGAGGGCAAAGGCTTCACCTACCAGATGATGCAGTTCCAGGAGGAGCGGCTCTGGGGCGCGGCCGCCTGCCTGAAACCCGCCGAATGGATCATCGACCAGACCATCGAATACACGCGAGGCCGGCAGGCCTTCGGCAAGTCCATCCTCGACAACCAGGTGGTCCATTTCCGCCTCGCCGAGCTGAAGACCGAGGTCGAGCTCCTGCGCTCGCTCATCTACCGCGCAGCCGAGCAGATGATGGCCGGCGAGGACATGACGACGCTCGCCTCCATGGCCAAGCTCAAGGCCGGCCGCCTGGGGCGCGAGGTCTCGGATGCCTGCATGCAGTACTGGGGCGGCATGGGCTACATGACCGAGACGCCCGTCACCCGCTACTACCGCGACTCCCGGCTCACCTCGATCGCCGGTGGCGCCGACGAGGTCATGCTCTCTATCATCGCCAAGGCCATGGGCACGCTGCCCGGCATGACCAACCGCTCGTGAGTGCGCATCCGACCATGATCACGCTCTATCACTGCCTCTCCGCCCGTTCCTTCCGGCCGCTCTGGGCGCTGGAGGAAATGGGCCTGCCCTATGAGCTGAAGGTGCTGCCCTTCCCGCCGCGCGCCTTCGCCAAGGAGTATTTCGACGTCAACGTGCTGGGCACCGTGCCCTTCCTGATCGACGGCGACACGCGAATGAGCGAATCCGCCGCCATCTGCGAGTATCTCGCCGTGCGGCACGGGCCCTCGCCCCTGGCGGTCAGGCCCGACGAGGCCGATTACGGGCTCTGGCTCAACTGGCTGCACCAGAGCGACGCGACCCTGACCTTCCCGCAGGCGCTGGTGCTGCGCTATGGCCGGTTCGAGCCGGCCGAGCGCCGCCAGCCGCAGGTGGTCGAGGACTATGCCAAGTGGTTCCACGGCCGCCTGCGCATGCTCGATGCGCACCTCCTGAACCACGAATGGCTGGCTGCCGGCCGCTTCACCATGGCGGATGTCGCGGTGGGCTATGCGCTGATGCTGTCTGAATCGACGGGGCTGGCGAAGGACCTCCAGCCGCAGACCGCGGCCTACTGGGCGCGGCTGAAAGGACGCGACGGTTTCCGCCGGGCGCTCGCCGCGCAGGACAAGGCCGCGGCCGAGCAGGGTGTGAAAGCGGCGATCTGAGGGATGGCCGGCCTGCTGCTCCTCATGGCCCCTCACCCTTCCCTCTCCCCGCCCGCGGGGAGAGGGGGCAACAGCGTGTCGTCTCTCCGGTACCGGTCCTGCCTGGCACAAGGGGACCAGGAGGAGGCGTGACGTCGAAGTCCCCCTCTCCCCGCCTGCGGGGAGAGGGAAGGGTGAGGGGCATTGACCCGCCGTCACCAGCCACTCCGCGCAAGACCTCATCGCGCCCGTCACGGCCCAATGCCTCCACGACAGGAGGACCCGCCGCGCCATGGCCGTGATCGAGAGCCGCATCGCCCCCTCAAGCGAGGCCTTCGCCGCCAACCGTGCGGCCATGCTCGCGCTCATCGACCGCCAGCAGACGCTGGAGGAGCGGGCGCGCCGCGCCTCGGCCGCTGCCGGCCCGCGTTTCCACGAGCGCGGCCAGCTCCTGCCGCGCGAGCGCATCGCCCTGCTGCTCGACCCCGGCGCGCCTTTCCTCGAACTGTCGACGCTCTCGGGCTACCTCATGGACCAGCCGGACCCCGAGAAGAGCGTGCCCGGCTCGGGCGTCATCGCCGGCATCGGCTTCGTCTCCGGCGTACGCTGCATGATCTCGGCCTCGGATTCGGGCATCGATGCCGGCGCGCTCCAGCCGATGGGGCTGGAGAAACAGCTCCGCGTCCAGGAGATGGCGCTGGAGAACCGCCTGCCCTTTATCCAGCTGGTCGAGAGCGCCGGCGCCAACCTGCTCCGCTACCGCGTCGAGCACTTCATCCATGGCGGCCAGATCTTCCGCAACCTCGCCCGCCTGTCCGCAGCCGGCCTGCCGGTCATCACCGTCACCCACGGCTCCTCGACCGCCGGCGGTGCCTACCAGACGGGCCTCTCCGACTACATCGTCATGGTGCGCGGCCGCACCCGCGCCTTCCTCGCAGGGCCGCCGCTGCTGAAGGCGGCCACCGGCGAGATCGCCACCGAGGAGGAACTCGGCGGCGCCGAGATGCACACGGCCATTTCCGGTCTCGGCGACTACATGGCCGAGGATGACCGCGACGCGCTGCGGATCGCCCGGGAGATCGTGGCGGCACTCGGCTGGAACGAGCGGATGCCGGCGCCCGTCGAGCGCCCCTTCGCCACGCCGCTCTTCGATGCCGAGGAGCTGCTTGGCATCATGCCGGCAGACCTCAAGCGCCCCGTAGACATGCGCGAGGTCATTGCCCGCATCGTCGACGGTTCGGTCTTCCTGCCCTTCGGCGAGGCCTATGGTCCGGCCACCGTCTGCGGCCATGCGACGATCGAGGGCCATGCCGTCGGCATCATCACCAACAACGGCCCGCTCGATCCGGCCGGCGCCAACAAGGCCACGCATTTCATCCAGGCCTGCTGCCAGTCGGCGACGCCGATCCTCTACCTCAACAACACCACCGGCTTCATGGTCGGCCGCGCCTATGAGGAGGCCGGCATGATCAAGCACGGCTCCAAGATGATCCAGGCGGTGACCAATGCCACCGTGCCGCAGATCACCCTCTATTGCGGCGCCTCCTATGGCGCCGGCAATTACGGCATGTGCGGCCGCGGCTTCCACCCGCGCTTCTGCTTCTCCTGGCCGAATGCCCGCACCGCCGTGATGGGCGCCGAACAGGCCGCAGAGACCATGGCCATCGTCGCCCGCGCCGGCGCGGCCCGCCGCGGCAAGGAGGCAGACGAGGCGCAGATCGGCGCGATGAAGGCGCAGATCACCCAGCTCTTCGAGAGCCAGATGGACGTCTTCACCACCTCGGCGCGGCTTCTCGACGACGGCGTGATCGACCCGCGCGACACTCGCGCCGTCCTTGCCGAGGCGCTGGCCACCTGCCGCGAGGCGGCGGCGCGCGCGCCGGTGCCCATGCAGTTTTCGGTGGCGAGGCCCTGACCATGACCGTCATCCCGCTCAAGCCCCCGCCGGTGGTCGCCACTCCGTTCCGCCGGCTGCTCGTCGCCAATCGCGGCGAGATCGCCCTGCGCATCTTCGCCACCGCCCGGGAGATGGGGCTCGAGACCGTCGCGGTCTATTCGAGCGCCGATGCGCGGAGCCGGCATGTCCATGCCGCCGACCGCTCCGTGGCCATCGGCGGGCCGCTGCCGGCCGAGTCCTATCTCAACATCCCCGCCATCATCGCGGCGGCGAAGGCGAGCGGGGCGGAGGCCATCCATCCCGGCTACGGGTTCCTCGCCGAGAACGCCGCTTTCGCCCGCGCCTGCCGCGAGGCCGGCATCGTCTTCGTCGGCCCCTCGCCGGACTCCATCGAGGCCATGGGCGACAAGGCCCGGGCGAAAGCCCTGATGCAGGCGGCGGGCGTGCCCGTCGTGCCGGGCTACCAGGGGGACGACCAGTCCGACGAGCGCCTCGCGGCCGAAGCCGAGGCCATCGGCTATCCCGTCATGATCAAGGCGGTGGCGGGCGGCGGCGGCCGCGGCATGCGCCTCGTGCGCGAGGCCGCCCAGTTCGCCGAGGCGCTGCGCAGCGCCCGTTCGGAAGCGACGAATGCCTTCGGCAACGGGACCGTGCTGCTGGAGAAGGCGATCGAGGCGCCCCGCCACATCGAGATCCAGGTCTTCGGTGACCGCCATGGCAATGCCTGGCACGTCGGCGAGCGCGACTGCTCCATCCAGCGCCGCCATCAGAAGCTGATCGAGGAGGCCCCGTCGCCGGCCGTCTCGCCTGACCTGCGCCACCGGATGGGCGAGGTTGCCGTCAAGGCGGTGAAGGCGCTCGGCTACGAGGGCGCTGGCACGCTGGAATTCCTGCTCGATGGCCGCGGCCAGTTCTACTTCATGGAGATGAACACCCGCCTGCAGGTGGAACATCGCGTCAGCGAACTGAATGTCGGGCGGGATTTCGTTCGGTGGCAGCTCATGATCGCCGCGGGCGAGGCGATCGCGCCGCATGATGCGCTGGCGCGGTCCTTCGGCCACACGATCGAGCTGCGCCTCTGCGCCGAGGACCCGGCGCAGGACTTCCTGCCGCAGTCCGGCCGCTTCCTCACCTGGCCGGAAGGCATCGAACCCTACGCGCGGGTCGATACCGCGATGGCCGTGGGAGCGGAAGTGCCGCCCTACTACGATTCCATGGTCGCCAAGGTGATCGTGCACGAGAACAGCCGAGACGAGGCGCGCGCCAAGCTCATGGCCTGGCTGGACCGCTTCGCGAGCCTTGGCGTCATGACCAACCAGGGTTTCCTCGCGCGGGCCCTCGCCCATCCCGTCTTTGCCGAAGGGCGGGCGACCACCGCCTTCATCGCCGACCATGCGACCGACCTCGCGCGCCCCGTGCCGCAAGGCCTTCCCGACGCCGTTCTCGCGGCGGCGGTCCTGCATGATGACGAGACGCCCGAGGGCTACCGCTACCGGCCCCGTCATCTCGGGCCACCTTTGCCCATCCGGATGGTCCTGGAGATCGACGGCCGCCGCCACGCCGTCGCCGTCCAGCAGGAGCGCGACGGCACCTGCCGGCTCAGCCATGGCGGGACCGACTACGTCATTCGCTTTGACGAGATGCGGCCGGATTATCGCAAGGAAGCGGTCCGGTGCCGGTTCATCCACGACGGCATCGCCGACGAGGTCCCCTATCAGCGAGACGGTGATCGCCTCTTCCTCCAGCGCGGCCCCGACCAGGTTATCGTCCGCGACCTCACCCGTGCTCCCGCCAGCCGCAGCGGCGCGGATGGTTCGGATGGTCGCGTCCTTGCCGCCATGAACGGGCGCGTTGTCGCCGTCCATGTCGCGGCTGGCGAGACGGTGACGGCGGGCCAGCCCGTCGTGACGCTGGAGGCGATGAAGATGGAGCATGTCCACACGGCCGGTGCCGCGGGCACCGTCGCCGAGCTCGGCGCCGCAGTCGGCGAGCAGGTCACGACCGGCCGGCTTCTCGCCGCCATCATGCCCACGGCATCCTGAGGGAGCGACCCATGTCCGACGTTCTGATCGCGACGGAAGGCCCCGTCCTCACCATCACCATCAACCGCCCCGACAAGCGCAACGCCATGAACCGCGACGTGGTGGCCGGCATTGCCGCGGGATGGCGGCAGGCGCATGAGGACCCGGCGGTGCGGGTCATCGTGCTCACCGGCGCGGGCGACAAGGCCTTCTGCGCAGGCGCCGATCTCGGCGGCGGCCAGAGCTTCTTCCAGGACCTGTCGAAGCCCACCAGCGACTATGCCGACCTCCTGCGCCTCGTGCAGAACGGCACCAAGCCCTCCATCGCGCGCGTGAACGGCACCTGCATGGCCGGCGGCATGGGGCTCCTGTGCATGACCGACATGGCGGTGGCGGCGGATGACGTGGTCTTCGGCCTGCCGGAGGTGAAGGTCGGCGTCTTCCCCATGCAGGTGCTGAGCCTGCTCCAGCGTATCGTGCCGCGCCGGATCGTGGCGGAATGGTGCCTCACCGGCGAGCCCTTCACGCCGCAGGAGGCGCGTACCGCCGGCCTCCTCAACCACGTCGTGCCGCGGGGCGAACTCGACGCCAAGGTCGCCTGGCTTGCCGGCCGGCTCGTCGACAAGTCGCCCATGGCGATCCGCCGCGGCAAATATGCCATGCGCGCCATCGAGGCGATGAGCTTCGACGAGGCCATCGCCTTCACCGAAGGGCAGATCGCGCTGACCGCCCAGACCGAGGATGCGCGCGAGGGCATCGCCGCCTTCGCCGAGAAGCGCAAGCCGGTCTGGCGCTGACCTCTCGTTGCGAAAACGCGTGGACTGACAGGCATTTGCGCAAGCACGGCGATTGACCTCGCTCAATCCGCCGCATCGCGGGAAGGAGCATGATCCGCCTCGCTCTCCCGCCGCAATGGAGCGGCGGCGGAGATGACCGAGGCAGTCCCATGTCCGATTTCACTCACAAGTCCGATTTCTCTGCGAATTTTGACGTCAGGCGTCCGATGGATGCCGTCCGTGTTCTCTGCGGCCTGTTCTACGTGCCCCACGTCATCGGCAAGATCACCGGTTATGCCGGCACCGTCGCCTTCTTCGCCAAGGCGGGCTTCCAGCCGCCGGCCTTCTTCGTCCTCCTCGCCATGGTGATGGAGGCTGCCTGCGCCGTCGGCCTCATCCTCGGCATCGGCACCAAATATCTCGGCGTCGTCTCGGCCGGCCTCATGGCCGTTGCCGCCTATGCCATCGTCGCAACGCGCGGCCTCGGCTGGTTCTGGGCCGGCGGCGGCATCGAGTACCTCGTCTTCTGGGGCGTCATGTCCCTCGCCGTCGCGGCGGATGCCTGGCAGCGCGAACCCGGCCTCTTCGGCTTCTTCGCCCGCCCCGCCCACGCCTGACCCGTCGCCAGGGGACGCTGGAGCCGCCGCCGACAAGCGGCGGCTTCCGCGTGTCGCCTAGCCGCTCAACGCAAGACGGGGCGTGTCGCGGACCGGAACATGGGCGTCGACCTTCCCGAAGGCGGCGGACCATGGGCCCCCATTCATGAGCGACAAGGCCATCATCACCTGCGCCCTCAACGGCGTGCTGACCGATCCGCGCCAGCACGCGGTGCCGGTGACCCCGGCGGAGATGGCGGCCGAGGCGAGGCGCGCCTATGAGGCCGGCGCGTCGGTGATGCACATCCACCTGCGCAACCAGGGCGAGGGCAAGGGTCACCTGCCGTCCTGGGACACGACGCTCTCCGCGGAAGTCCAGGCGGCCATCCGCGAGGCCTGCCCGGGCGTCGTCATCAACCACACCTCCGGCGTCGTCGGGCCTGATTATGCCGGCGCGCTCGCCTGCATCCGCGAGACGCGGCCGGAAATCGCCGCCTGCAATGCCGGCTCGCTGAACTACCTGAAGGTCAAGGCGGACGGCACCTGGGCCTGGCCGCCCATGCTCTTCGACAACCCGGTCGAGAAGGTGAAGGCCTATCTCGACGTCATGGCCGGCACCGGCACGCTGCCCGAATTCGAGTGCTTCGACACCGGCATCGTCCGTTGCGTCGCCATGTACCGCGACACCGGCCTGACCAAGGGCCCGCTCCAGTACAACTTCGTCATGGGCGTCGAATCCGGCATGCCCGCCGACCCCGACCTCCTGCCGATCCTCCTGAAGCTCAAGGCGGCCGAGGCCAACTGGCAGGTCACCGCCATCGGCCGCGCCGGCATCTGGGCGCTGCACCGGCGCTGCGCCGAGCTCGGCGGCCATCTGCGCACCGGGCTCGAGGACACGTTCTACCGCGAGGACGGGGCGAAGGTGATGTCCAACGGCCCGCTCATCGAGGCCATGGCGGCGATCGTCCGCGAGACCGGCCGGCAGGTTGCCAGTCCCGCCGAGGCCCGCGCCATCCTGAGGCTTGCAGCCTGAGCCGATTGCGGCGAGGCTGCGATATCGACGTGCATGCGAGCCGGAAAACCGGCCGGAACAATCTTGAGGGAAACGCCTGACGGGGGAGAGGCTCGTTGCAATTCGTCCAGCTGGTGATCAGCGGCCTGGCGCAGGGGTGCATCTATGGCCTCATCGCCCTGGGCTTCGTGCTGATCTACAAGGCCACCGAGACGGTGAACTTCGCCCAGGGCGAGCTCCTGATGATCGGCGGCTTCGCCGGTCTCTTTGCCGCCACCACGCTCGGCTTTCCCTATTGGGCGGTGATCCTGGTCGCCATGGCGGTCACCGCCACCATCGGCTTCCTCAACGAGCGGATCATCCTCCGGCCCATCCTCGGCCAGTCGGCGGTCGCCATCGTCATGGTGACCATCGGCTTCGGCTACATGGCCCGCGGCCTCGTCACCATGATCCCGGTGATCGGCACCGACACCCACACCCTCCCCGTTCCCTTCCGCGGTGAGGTCTTCCGCTTCGCCGGCCTCGTCATCTCCGCCGAGCACATCGTCATCATCGCCGTGACCATCCTGCTCTGCGGCGCGCTGGCGGCGCTCTTCCGCTACACCAAGATCGGCATCGCCATGCAGGCCATGAGCCAGAACCAGCTGGCGGCCTATTACATGGGCATCCCGGTGAAGCGGCTCTCCAGCCTCATCTGGGCCATCTCGGCGGCGGTGGCGGCCATTGCCGGCATCCTGCTGGCGCCGCTTACCTTCATCCATGCCAACATGGGCTTCATCGGCATCAAGGCCTTCCCGGCTGCGGTGATCGGCGGCTTCACCTCGCTGCCCGGCGCCATTGTCGGTGGCCTCATCATCGGCGTCGTGGAGTCGCTTGCCGGCTTCTACCTGATGGAGGGTTTCAAGGACGCCGCGCCCTTCATGGTCGTCCTCGCCATGCTCGTGCTCAAGCCGAACGGCCTGTTCGGCGAACGCCTCGCCAAGAAGGTCTGAGGCCATGCGGTTCATCTTCAAGACCCGCTACGAGCAGGACATCGAGCTGTTCCAGCACGGCGGCAAGGTCTTCTGGTACGGCCTGCTGATGGCGGTGCTGCTCATCGCCCCGGTCTTCGCCTCGCCCTACGTGCTGACCCAGCTCTCGCAGGTCTGCATCTACGCCATCGTCGCCGTCGGCCTCATGCTGCTCGCCGGCTTCACCGGCCAGCTCTCCCTCGGCCATGCCGCCTTCATGGCGGTCGGCGCCTATACCCAGGGCGTGCTGGTGACGGCGGGGGTGCCCTTCTTCGTCGGCATCGTCGCAGCCGCCCTGTTCGCCGCCGCCGTCGGCGTCATCGTCGGCCTGCCGGCGCTCAGGGTGAAGGGGCTCTATCTCGGCATTGCGACGCTCGCCTTCGGCACGATCATCGAGGAGATCATCGCCCGTGCCGAGCACGTCACGGGCGGCAATGCCGGCCTCATGGTGCCGCCGGTGAACCTCTTCGGCTGGCGCTTCGCCGATGGCCCGAGCTTCTACTATCTCTGCCTCGCCTTCGCCGTGGCGGCGACGCTCATCGTCATCAACATCCTGCGCTCGCCCACGGGCCGCGCCTTCGTCGCCATCCGCGATTCCGAGATCTCGGCCCAGTCGATGGGCGTCAACCTCGCCTTCTACAAGACGCTGTCCTTCGCCATCTCGGCCGCCTTCGCCGGCGTCGCGGGCGGGCTCTACGCCCACAACATCCGCTTCCTCTCGCCGGACCAGTTCACCGTCGTGCAGTCCATCGAACTCGTGATGATGGTGGTGATCGGCGGCCTCGGCTCGGTCCACGGCGCGATCTATGGGGCCGCCTTCCTCATCGCCCTGCCGCAGATGATCAATGCGGTGAAGCCCTTCCTGCCCCTGTTCCTGTCCGAGGCGACGGGCCTTCAGCCCACCGTCTTCGGCGCGGTGCTGATCCTTGTCGTGCTCTTCGAGCCGCTCGGCATCTACGGCGCCTGGCTCAAGACCCGCACCTATTTCGACCTCTTCCCCTTCTACCGGCAGGGCATGTTCCGCCGGCAGAAGGCCTTCCAGAAATCGGACCGGCTGAAATGAGCGCCCCCTTCTTCCAGGCCGAGGGCATCTCCGTGCAGTTCGGCGGCCTCAAGGCCGTCGACGGCGTGTCCTTCACCGTCGACAAGGGCGAGGTCTTCACCATCATCGGCCCCAATGGCGCGGGCAAGACCACCGTCTTCAACATCATCAGCCGCATCTACAATCCCAGCGCCGGGCGGATCATGCTGGAGGGCCAGGAGGTCACGAAGCTCCCCGCCCATCGCATCGCCGGCCTCGGCATTGCCCGCACCTTCCAGAACATCGAGCTTTTCGAGCACGCGACCGTGCTGCAGAACCTGCTCATCGGCGCCCATGTCCACCGCACAACGAACCCGCTGGCCGAGGCGCTCTTCCTGCCATCGGTGAAGCGCGCGGAGGTGGCCTTGCGCGAGCGGGTGGAGGAGGTGATCGACCTCCTCGACCTCGCCGTCCATCGCGACGCGATGGTGGCGGGCCTGCCCTATGGCGCCCGCAAGGTGGTCGAGCTCGGCCGGGCGCTCTGCACCCGCCCCAAGCTCCTCCTCCTCGATGAACCCTCCTCCGGCCTCAATGTCGAGGAGACCGAGGACATGGCCTTCTGGATCGAGGACATCACCCGCGATCTCGGCATCACCGTCATCATGGTCGAGCACGACATGACGCTGGTCTCGCGCGTCTCCGACCGGGTGATGGCCATGAACCAGGGCCGGGTGCTGGCCATGGGCAAGCCGGCCGAGGTGCAGCGCCATCCCGCCGTGGTGGAAGCCTATATCGGCACGCCGGCCGCGGTCGCCGAACTGGAAAGGGCGGCGTCGTGACCGAGCCCATCCTCACCCTCGCCAATGTCGAAGCCGCCTATGGGGCGGTGAAGGCCATCCGCGGCGTCTCGCTGGCCGTGCCCAAGGGCTCCATCGTCACCGTGCTCGGCGCCAATGGCGCGGGCAAGAGCACCATCCTCAAGACCATCTCCGGCATCCTCGATCCGCAGAAGGGCTCGATCATCTTCAAGGGCGAGAATATCGAGCGCCGCGATCCCGCCGACATCGTCCGCCGCGGCCTCAGCCACGCGCCCGAGGGCCGCGAGGTCTTCCCGCTCCTGTCGGTGCGCAACAACCTGCTCATGGGCGCCTATACCCGCTCCGACAAGGACGAGGTCGCCCGCGACATCGAGCGGATGGAGCGCTACTTCCCGATCCTGAAGGAGCGCGCCGACCAGGATGCGGGCCTGCTCTCCGGCGGCCAGCAGCAGATGCTCTCCATCTCGCGGGCGCTGATGTCGCGCCCCGATCTCCTGCTCCTCGACGAGCCCTCGCTCGGCCTGTCGCCGAAGCTGACCCAGGAGATCTTCGCCATCGTCCGGCGCATCAACCGCGAGGAGGGCGTCACCATCCTCCTCGTCGAGCAGAACGCCGCCCTGGCGCTCGCCACCGCCGATTACGGCTACATCCTCGAGCTCGGCCGCATCGTCATGGAGGACCGCGCCGACGTCCTGTCGCAGAAGGACGACGTGAAGGAATTCTACCTCGGCCAGAAGGAGGCGGGGGTCCGCGGCGAGCGCCGCTGGAAGAAGAAGAAGATGTGGCGGTGATGGCGATGGTCGGACAAGCCGTGACCTCATTCTTGCCCCTCACCGGTTGTGTCTCCAGAGGGCCCCTCACCTGTCCTGTCTCCAGAGGGCCCCTCACCCTTCCCTCTCCCCGCAGGCGGGGAGAGGGGGCAACTGCGTCGCGGTTTGGCTCACGAGGGTTCCGCCCGGCAGGGCGGCTTCGGACTGCGCGCTCCGTCGAAGTCCCCCTCTCCCCGCCTGCGGGGAGAGGGAAGGGTGAGGGGCCGTCACTCCCACGACGCCATGCGACCCGCCGATCCACCACCCCGGGAGGCCGCCATGTTTGACATCTGGCCGAACCAGGCCATCCGCCCCGCCGCCATTCCCGCCGGCGACACGGTCGCCAAGGTCTTCGATGCCGCCGTCCGCCAGCGGGGCGCCAAGGTCGCCGTGCGGCAGAAGGACTTCGGCCTGTGGAAGGAGACCTCCTGGACCGGCATGGGCGATGCCGTGCGCGAGATCGGCATGGGCCTCGTCGCCCTCGGCCTCCAGCCCGGCGAGGTCGTGTCGATCCTCGCCAACACCCGGCAGGAATGGTCCTTTGCCGACTATGCGATCATCTGCGCCGGCGGCGTGTCGAACGGCATCTACCCGACGGATGCTCCGCCGCAGTGCGAGTACCTGCTGACCGACTCGGCCTCCGTCTTCTGCGTGGTGGAGGACGAGGAGCAGCTCGACAAGATCCTCGCCGTCCGCGACTCGGTACCCTCGCTCCGCAAGATCATCGTCATGGAGACCGAGGGCCTGCGCCATTTCTCCGACCCGCAGGTGATGACGCTCGACGCGCTGCGCCGCCTCGGCGCCGAGGCCCATGCCGCCGATACGGGCGAATGGGAGCGGCGCCTCGCCTGCCGCGGCCCCGAGGACCTCGCCATCCTCGTCTACACCTCCGGCACGACCGGCAAGCCCAAGGGCGCGATGATCACCCATCGCAACATCCTCGCGGCCATCTCGGTCATCTCCAACGAATCCATCCGCCAGAACGAGGACGACCAGCGCATGGCCTTCCTGCCTCTCTGCCACGTGGCGGAGCGCGTCGGCGGCCAGTTCCTCGCGCTCTATTCCGGCGCGACGCTGAATTTCGTCGAGAACCCCGAGACCGTGCCGGACAATGTCCGCGAGATAGCGCCGACCATCTTCTTCGCCGT
>NZ_PZZL01000025.1 GCF_003046185.1 Phreatobacter oligotrophus | reverse complement strand
GCTCAAAAAGAACGGCGAAGCTCATGGGCCAAAGGGGTCAAAATTGAACGCCGATCCCCTCTCTCAGGGGGTCAATATTGCGTGCCGATTCACACTCACACTTGACAGCGACGTGTCCGCCACCAGTGCCAGGCACTCCAGTGCAGTCGTCGACGATCGACAGGATCCGGAAGCGCCCGCCGTCCGTCATCTGGTCGGCCACGCAGCCGAAGGCGGGCGCGGAGCGACCCATTCGAGCGGCCCGCGCTCGATCGGTCGCAGCGGGATCATCATCGGCGCCCGTTTCCCGGTCGCCCGCTTGCGGCCACCCCGCGGGCGGACCGTCAGGCGTTCCTCTTGGGTTGTGCCGGAACAGCCGCTTGTGGCTGACCTCGAAGCCATCGCGCCGGAGCAGCACATGCAGACGCCTGTAGCCGAACCGTCGCCGTTCCACGGCGATGGCCTTCATGCGCTCGCGCAGTGAGGCGTCATCCCCGCCCGTTGTTCTGTACCTCATGGTCATGCGGCAAAGCTAAGTGGCTTTACACGGCCGGCGTTCGCTCATCCCATGGGTGTCCACGAGGTGGGCGACAGCTCTCCGCTCGGCTAGCCAAGCGTCACCTCCTCTTTCCCAGCAGATCCTTCAGCGCGACGTTGTCCAGCATCGCGTCGGCTAGCATGCGCTTCAGCTTGGCATTCTCGTCCTCGAGCGCCTTCAGACGCTTGGCCTCGGATAGTCCATCCCGCCGAAGCGGGCCTTCCACTTGTAGATGCTTGCGTCGCTGACCCCGTGCTTGGCTCGCAAAGGTCGGAGACCGGGATCCCGGCCACGTGTTCCTTCAGGATCCCGATGATATGCTCTTCCGTGAAGCGGCTGCGCCTCATGTTCTGGTCCTCTCGATGGGCCCGACGAACTTCAAGCTGGATTATCCCAGAGGGGCAACGCCAGCCGTGGTCGACGACCATACGCGGGAGTGCCTGGCGCTCATCGCGGACACCTCGCTCTCAGACGCCAGGGTCGTTCGCGAACTGGATGCCGTCATCAGTCTGCGCGGCTAGCCCGAAACGATCGTCTCCGACCATGGCACGGAGTTGACCTCGAGGCCGTGCTGCGCTGGTGCCAGCAGACCGGAGTGGAATGGCACTAAATCGCCCACGGCAAGCCCACGCAGAACGCCTGCGTCGAAAGCTTGAACGGCCACTTTCGGGACGAGTGCCTCAACGCCAAGCTGTTCTCAACGCTCGCCGAGGCCCGCAGCGCCATCACCTCATGGAAGGAAGACTACAACGATCATCGACCGCACTCGGCGCTTGGCAACATGCCCCCAGCCTAGTTCGCAATGAAATCCACGCTGGAAAAAAGGGCCGCCTAAGGGCAGAAACGAAACCCAGGACTCGCCCTCAGACCGGAGAAAACACGGGTCTGAGACCACGTAGAAGGGCCCGCGTCGATGGTTCGGACGAAGAGGCCGTCTGGCGCTACAGCAGTCCACCAAGGAGTGTCTCTCGTGCCCAATAGCCGCATCGAACTCTCCCCAGGCCGCCGCTTTATGGCGGATCTAAGCTGGCTAGCTCTTAAAGTGCCCACCAGCGTGCTCAAGCGTACGATTGACCTTGGGCCGCTTTCTGAGGCGCGCGCTGCCTCTGCGGAGTCGGTACCCTGGCCGCTTATTGTGGCCAAAGCCTATGGCCTCACCAGTCGTGATCATGCTTTCCTAAGGCGATCCTATGTTCCCTGGCCGCACGCGCACCTAAGCGAGGCACCGTACAGCATCGCAACCGTTATGGTTTGGCGAGTGTGGGGTGGGGACAGCGCCGCTTTGTTCGCACGCATTATCGAGCCTGAAGCGAAGCCGCTAGTTGGCCTCGCCGCAGAGCTACGTGCCGCCGTCGAAACCCCCATAGAAGAGTTCCACAGTTTCCGCGCCCTCCGTATCCTTGACCGGCTACCACGTTTCGTTCGACGCATCGCGTGGTGGTACGCCTTCAATAGCGGGTTCCAGCGACCACGGTTCTTCGGAACCTTTGGAGTGACGATACTCGGCCAACGAGGCCTGACCCATCTAGTCCCGTTAGCCCCCGTCACCAGCGCGATAACGGTCGGCCCGATCGGCGCTAGCGGGGCGGCCGACGTCACTGTCGCTTTTGATCACCGCGTGATGGACGGCGTGCACGTCGCCGACGCGTTGGACGCGTTTGAGAACCACCTGAACGGGCCAATTCTCGCCGAATTGCGCGCCTTAGCGAGCTAGCAATCCAACAGAACAGAACTCGTCGTAATAACCCGGAAATCTTGCCGTCCAACGCCTCACAATAATTCCTAAAGACCAGAATTAGACAGACAAACCGTGCCTCACGTTTGTTTTATAATTAAAACTAATATACATCATTAGTGATAATAAAATATCTACGTACTTTCAAAATATCTAAGATCTTATTTAGTTCATTCTATATTTAAATTAATTTATTAGGATACATTATGGTAATTATACTATTACTAATAAATGATACGGAAAATTAGTTAAAAAATAAATAATGAATAATGATTTATACTGATTGACTGGCCTATAAAATTACATTATAGTCTTGACGCGCAATCTTGAAATCAAAAACAAATGGTATGCGCTTTAATAGATTTATCGTGTCAAACACATAATAAGGCGCGCCTTATGGTCTTTGGATCACCTATTGCCGAACGCCAAACGACGTGCAAGCTCGACATGCTGGCTTTCCGGGATGTGCCGTGAACATTGCCTATGACGTGACCCATCTGGTCGCTCGCTCCGGTATTGCGACCCCCACAGGAATCGATCGCGTCGATGCCTCCTTGGCTGCGGCCTTGGCTGCGCGTGACGACGTTACCCTGGTAGGCACGCAGTACGGGTTCAGAAAGCCTTTTTGCTTCGAAGGTCGCAAGGTCGGCGAACTCGCAACGGACCATCTGAAAAGGTGGGGTGAGTCGGGCAACCTGCCGGACGATGCGGAGACAGCAGTCATCAGGTTCCTTAACCAGCCTGCGGTCGATTTTGCCGGATCACCCGTTATCACGGGTCAGCGTATGAGAACCGGCGAGCACCGCCCCATTCGCTCACTCTTGGCCCATATCCGTCACGCCAGCCCCCTCAGCATCCCCGAAGGCGCAATCTACCTCAACATTGCGCAGTATCTGCTCGAAATCCCTTTGTTCACGCGTTGGCTCAGACACCGTCCGGACATAAAGTCGGCGTTCTTCATCCACGACCTTATTCCTCTCGATTACCCCGAATATTTCCGTCGCGAGCGGCAGTATCGCTTCCCAAGAATTATTGGTAGCGCAATGTCACGGGCAAAGGTGATCATCACCTCTTCGTGCACAACGGCCGAGAGGATCAACCGTTACCTTGTAGAGACAGGTTTCCCACACGTGCCAATTATCTCTGAGCCAATCCCACCATCGCCCTTGTTCTCGGCGCGAGACGATCGCCGCATCTCCGACATTCCCTATGTCGTTGCGATTGGAACGATCGAACCGCGCAAGAACTATCTCGGTCTAATCAACCTATGGCGCCAGTTGGTACGCAGCGGCCGGCCGGTCCCGAAACTCGTCATCATTGGACGAGGGGGCTGGGAGAACGAGGGTGTCATGAGCGTCCTGCATCGATCCCCAGCGCTACGAGGCCATGTCATCGCTGTCTCGGGGCTTTCTGATGCCGCCTGTAGGCGTCTTCTATTGGGCGCACGCGCCTTGTTGAACGCCTCTTTTGCGGAGGGCTACGGCATTCCGGTCGCAGAGGCGCTAGCCGCTGGTGTCCCCGCCCTGGTATCTGACATTCCCGTTTATCGGGAGATTAGCCAAGGCCATGCGATGTATCTTTCGCCCATGGACGGACCGGCTTGGGCGGAAGCCATCACCACCCTTACCGAAACGCATGAGGCGCAGCGACTATCGTCTATCGCACGATCCTACATCGCGCCAACTTGGGGCGACTATTGTGATCGTCTCGTCACGGCGCTGGCAAGGATCTAAGGCCACGACTT
Source organism: Phreatobacter oligotrophus (assembly GCF_003046185.1). Taxonomy (NCBI): domain Bacteria; kingdom Pseudomonadati; phylum Pseudomonadota; class Alphaproteobacteria; order Hyphomicrobiales; family Phreatobacteraceae; genus Phreatobacter; species Phreatobacter oligotrophus. The sequence continues at coordinate 15,230 of NZ_PZZL01000025.1, read as the reverse complement.
ATGGCAAGCCCGGTCGCCCTTGACCTAACCCGTCTCTTCGTTTCCGTCCTGCGTGGGCGGCCACGCGGCATCGAACGGGTCGATCTAGACTTTATCGAAGCGTTGCTCGGGGACAGCGACCGGGAAGTGCTCGGCGTCGTCGCCTATCCTTGGGGCCCACGCATTGTGGAGCGCCCAACTCTCGCAGCGTTGGCGGCGTCGACCCGTCATCTATGGCGTGAAGATAACCCTTACCACACCGATCCAGTTCTCCGGGACGCCCGTCGTTGGCTTGTTCAAGGTGTACGCCCAAGACGCCGCCATCGCCGGCTGTTTCATTTGCCCCGCGACATCGTAAGCTTGGTGGCCCGAACGGGGTTGAAGCGCGGCGTTTCGTTGGGCCGACTTCCGAAAGGATCGCTTTATCTCAACGTGGGCCAGGTAGGCTTCGCGGTGGAGAAGGCGACCGGCTTCTTGGCTGAAAGACCGGACTTGAGGGCTGCGGCCTTTCTTCATGATCTTTTGCCGATAGAAGAGCCGGAGTGGTTCAACGTTCGCACAGATACCTATTTCGCGACCGTCCTCAACCGGATGCTCAGCCGTTGCCGGGCGATACTCGTCTCGACGAACACTGTTGCCAATCAGCTTAAGGCATTCACGCAGAGGCATCGTATCCCCTGTCCCGCCGTATTCGTTCAACCCCTGGTGCCTTCAGCCGCGCTTGACTACCACGCACCTCCGGATCCTACACTTGCTGCCTCACCCTATTTTGTGACCTGCGGAACTATCGAGGCGCGAAAAAACCAGCTCTTTCTACTCCTCCTATGGCGAGAGCAATTGCTAGCAGGACGATCCATGCCGAAGCTGATCGTAGCCGGTGTGCGGGGATATGGTGGCGCCGAAGCCCATGACCTGCTTGATCGCTGCGCGGCTATTCGCAGCCATGTTCTTGAGATGCCCGGGCTCTCGAGCCAAGCGTTGATGCATCTCATCGCTCATTCCAGAGGCCTGCTGATGCCAACCCACGCTGAAGGCTTCGGACTTCCTTTGGCAGAGGCATTGACCCTAGGGGTACCTGCCGTAGCCTCCGACCTCCCCGTACTGTCAGAAGCCAGCCAAGGCCAAGCCATTCTCGTCGCGAATGATGATGGACCTGCTTGGACAGAAGCGATCAGCCGGCTGGCCCAACAGGTCCCTCAGCAACGGCTTACCCCAATGAACGGCTTTAGGCCTGCACAGCGCAAGGAACTCATTGAGCTGATCACACAGCTAGATGAAACACTTGAGTTAACGAGCTAAGCACCAGCCGAAGTCTCGCAAGCTGCCGCCAACCCAATCCCAGTCTAGCGCAATACAAGAAATACAGGTTCCGTGTAATCTTACCTTGCCCCGATCACCGACCTTGTCAAACCAACCAGGCCTGCGCTCACCAACATTCTTGCCCTGCGCTTAGCCCAATAGCTTGCATCTCCTGAGCTGCCAAATGGGTCCAGGTAGAACAGCGTTGACGCCGGCGAGGCTTGTACAGTTCGTAGCAGATAGGCGCCACGCAGTCGGGGGCGAAGCGGCCGGCCGTGCCCGGCGAAACACCGAACTCCGGCTGGCGACTAGCCGCTCCAGGCGGTGCGCTGCAGGCAAAGGAAGCGGGAGGCGCGCTCGACGTCCGTCAGAATGGTCGGATAAGCAACCATTAGCCGCTCGACGGTCCGGCTGGTCGCACGCCAGCGAAGGATGTCCATGAAGCCTTCATGTTGCCGCTCGGGGCCTGCTATCGACCGAGAAAGGCGCCGCCCATACCGATGAACTGCTCGGCACTGGCCTCAAGGGGCACCGCGCGATCATGACGGCCAGGCACCGCGCCAGCTGCTTCTTGCCGCCGATATCGGCGTCTGGTCTGCCCCCAGAAAAGTGGTCCTCCCTGATGTATGGCTTTTGAGCCGATGGAGGACTGAAGAATGCCGAGAAAGAGACACAGCGCGGAAGAGATCGTCACGAAGCTTCGGCAGGTTGACGTGCTGAGTGCGCAGGGCAGACCGGTCGCAGAGGCGATCCGATCGATAGGCGTGACGGAAGTAACTTATTACCGTTGGCGCTCGGAATACGGTGGCCTGAAGGGTGATCAGGTGAAGCGGCTGAAGGAGCTTGAGACGGAGAACTCGCGGCTTCGGCGCGCCGTCTCGGATCTGACACTGGACAAGATGATCCTGGCGGAAGCTGCACGGGGAAACTTCTAAGCCCCGCACGCCGTCGCGCTTGCGTCGATCATGTTGTGGCTGAGCTTGGCGTTCCCGAACGGCGGGCGTGCCGGGTTCTGGGTCAATATCGATCGACGCAGCGCAAGGTTCCCACGACACCGGACGATGAAGCGGCGTTGACCGCCGACATCCTCGCGCTCGCTCTCCAATACGGCCGCTACGGGTATCGTCGTATCACGGTGATGCTGCACCGTGCGGGCTGGGTGGTGAACGTCAAACGGGTCGAGCGGATCTGGCGGCGTGAGGGGCTGAAGGTTCCGCAGAAACAGCCCAAGCGCGGCCGTCTCTGGCTGAACGACGGTTCCTGCATCCGGCTTCGACCGGAATATCCTAACCATGTCTGGTCCTACGACTTCGTCGAGGACCGGACCCACAACGGCAGGAAGTTCCGCATGCTCAACGTAATCGACGAGTTCACACGGGAATGCATGGCCATCAGGGTAAGCCGGAGATTGAAGGCTGTCGACGTGATCGACGTCCTCTCCGACCTGTTCATCCTGCGCGGCATCCCTGGCCATATCCGGTCCGACAACGGCCCGGAGTTCATCGCCAAGGCGTTGCGCGAATGGATCGCCACCGTCGGTGCCAGGACGGCCTACATCATGCCCGGGAGCCCCTGGGAGAACGGCTATTGCGAGAGCTTCAACTCGAAGCTTCGCGACGAGCTGCTTGATGGCGAGATCTTCTACTCGCTGAAGGAGGCCCAGATCGTCATCGAAGGATGGCGCCAGCACTACAACACGGCGCGACCGCATTCATCTCTGGGCTACAAACCCCCGGCACCAGAAGCGGTCCTGTGGCCGGCTGCGCAACCCGGACCAGCTTCGCCGGCCACGCCAGCCGTGGCGCCAAGACCCGTCATGCACTAACATTCAAACTGGACCACCCAATGGGGGCCGGCCAGGTCGCTTCTCACGGAAATTAATAGGCGACGTGAAGATGGCTTGCCGGCTTTCCCGCGGTGCAGAGCGTTTGCGCGACCCACGCCCAGCCTTCGCGCTCGCGGTCCTTTGGCCGGGCAATCGGCGGAAATACAAACTATCTCGTCGAGGTGGGCTGGTCGAAACGGCCACGATCGGAATCGCTGCGTTCGAGGCTGACGTTAAGGGGGCTGGGCCCCTCCGCCAAGCTTCCCAATGGCTGCAAGGGTGATGCGCTCGTCGCAACAGCGTTCCCCCTAACCCCGTCGGCGGTGCCTATGCTGAAGAAGCTAGGCGTCGCTGGCGCGCGCCTTCAGTCCGTCTGCTGCAGCCGTAACGCCGTGAAGAGCTGGGAGGCCATAAAGGCACTGAACGAGGAGCCGTCCCCGACCCGTGGCCGGCCGCTGACGTGTTTGGCCTGCGGCTGGCGCGCGGTGCAGCGGATGCCATCGCGTCTCAATGCGGATGGGTGGAGGTTTCCAAGAAAAACCCGCCGCCCGGGACCCAGGCGGCGGGCTGGCGCACGCGGTGTGGTTTGCAAGGGTCCCACCTGCGCCACAGATTACGTCGCATCTCAATTCGCCGTTGCCAAACTCTTCCATGGTAGCGACGATTATATAATGCGCCGCTATCCATCAATACCGAGACACAACCGCTGATGGGCCGGACCAGAAGCGGTAGTTAACCCGAGCCGTGATGGCGTGCACGGCCGTCGATGCACGCACCGAGTCAGTTGCGTTCAACGCAGCAGTCCACCCGCTGAACTTTGCATAGTTGTATTCAGCCGCAACAGACCAATTCTGGTTGATGGCGTATTCAGCGCCTACGCCAACGGTCCAACCCGCCCGGGTGCTGGATGCGCTACCTGTCCCAATGTTCGGGGGGGTTACATCATCGTATCGGAAGGTTGTTGACGCCAAGGCCAGACCGCCGCGGGCGTACCACAATGTCTGCCCCGCTGCGTAGCCCAAGCGGCCTGTGAACGTAGCAAAAAATGGCAGTCGATGCTGGTAAATGTCGTCAGCCGCGCCAAACGTTGAAGCAAACCGGCGATTCACTGTTGTACCCGAGATTGAGGTTTCAACACCAGCGACCCAGTTTGGAGCGAACTGCCAATTGTAGCCAATCTGTACGCCTCCGATGAACCCACTTGGTTCAGTACCGAATACCGTTCCGGCGGCCCAGTCAGGCGCTCCGCCCGAAGCGCCGCCCACGTAGCGGTTTCGGGACCAAACGCCGCCAGCGTGAAGACCGACGAAAAAGCCGGACCAGTCAAAAACGGGTGCCACTACCGCTGCAGGTAGAGGTGCGGCTACAGGCCCGCGAAGATCTGCAGCCTGGGTTGCTGTGGAAGTCAGAACGGCTACTAAAGCTGAGACATAGTGTTTCATTTTGCATCTCGTTCGTTGCTGTGGTGCATTCCCCCTTCAAAACTACCCTAGAGCCGAAGGGTTTCGGCACGGAGGTAGTTTGGCCATGAGGAGGCGAAGTATGTGCATCCGGTGTTGCAGATGAGCAACAAAGCGGTGACAGGCACCAGACGGCCCTGCAGTGGAGGTCGCAGCCACCTCCGGTTGGCGATCTCTCGGATGGCCTGCTGGAGCGCCTATGACCTGCTCCTCGTGGCGCGCGGATCGGACGTTGTAGGGCTCAATGCCCTGGACGAGACTAGCGATTTGATCGACCCAGCCCAGCTTGACCCGATTCCATCCGATGTCTCGCCGCAGCACCTCGGCGACCGTTTGCGTCGAGGTGATCAGGTCGACGCCGTATTGAGCTGAAGCTCGGTGTTGGTCGGCTGAGCCCAAACCTCTGCGCGTACCGATGCAACGCATGAGTTGATGAAACAGTTGAGCCCGCCAATTCACGGAGCGGTCATGGCAACCAATAGCGACAGAGTTAGCCTTTCCTCTTCGGCGCTGTCCTCATTCGTCTTAGCTTCGGCCTGAGCGCCCCTGGAGGCCTCGGCGACCTCGGCCTCCTGTGTCTTTCGCTACTCCGCCCAGAACTCGCGCTGCTTGACGATGAATCCGCTGAGGGCGTTGGTGACGACCTTCACCTACTTCGCCAGGAAAGCAATGGGCTGCTCGACCGTTCAGACAGGCGTTTCAAGCGTTGCTTTTGACATGCACGCTATCTCCTCCGTCATGGTGCGGGCGGCAACGCGCCGTTACTGCCACTTCCAAGGGCGCCCGGCAACCGCCGCGACATTATCCCGGCATTGGCCGAGACAGAAACCATGACGAGGCCGCAGGCCGTCTGGACACACCAGAGATCATGGTCAGCTGGGCGTTGGCTTTCAATGCACTCCAGAGGTCGCGAGGGGCGAGACGACAAAGACGCCACGGACCACGTATACGCCGAGTTGCCGCGGGAATTCTACGAGCCGAAGCCCTGTTCGATCTCCGCCGCTTGGGCATCAGTAGCCTCCTTGTCTTCGATCTCCCATACCCTGACCATCTCGCCGGCGCAGGCCTCGGTCGCCTGAACCTTCGCCGCCGCGGCGGCGGCGTCGTTCTCAATGGCGGCGTTGACTGCCTGCAGCGTCGGCTTAGCGCCGAGCGTGTCGGCCGGCTTTTCGATCGCCATGCCAGCGACCGAGCGAACGAGCCTCCCGGCGGCGCCACCTATAGCCGTCCTGATAATGCCTCCCAACATGGGGCCGCTCTGATTGATAAGGTTCTTCGCGAGTTGCCCCCGGCGGGGTCATGCATCGATGTCCGAAGCGACCGTGAGATAGGATGCCGAGACAACGGCTTTGGGGCCGGAACGGTGCCAGGGAAAGAGCGCCGGCACGACGAAGGCGGCGAAGACGACGAAGTCGACGATGAGGAGCGTGGCGAGATCGGCGGTGTGGCCGGGCCGGCCATAGCGCCGTCGGTCGTGGCCTTGGCCTGCGCATCGGCCTTGCGCGCCTACGTGGCGGCGTTGCCGGCCTCGCGTTTGGCCGCCTCGCGGATGGCGGACGCGGATGTCAGCGACACAGCGGCTCCCAGCCTTTGCCGAAGGCCTCCCAGGTGTGCGCGGCGCGGAGGAAGACCATGCGGATTCCGCAGATTGCGGGCACTGTCTCGGCGCGGCGGCCACGGACATACCACTGGCCCGGCCGGGCCCGCTGTTCACCGCCGGATCGAAGACGGCGAGATCAACGAGGGCCGGCATCGCGTCCCCACCCACCGCGTCCCAGTAGTTCTTGTGATAGATCGCCTTCACGTCGGCGACGGTCAGGATGCGGACCTCGGCCTTGGTGACCGGCCGACCGAGCCATGCGCGCAGCGTGCCGATCGTCACGCCGAGGTTCGTCGGTCCGCCCGGATCCCGAGAGTGGTCAACGTAACCCCCTCCATGATGAAGAACGACAGCATGGCACGGATCGGAATTGCCGGCAGCCATGGGCTTTCCCTGCGGTGGATCGGGTTCACGGTGTCGACAAAGCGGAATAGTAAGCACGCCGCTACCGCGATGCCGGTGAAGACGGCGAGGGCCATCAGCGGCGGCTCGGTGACGAGCGCCGTTGCGATGTCGGGATGGCACGGGAGCGGCGCTGCCAGCTGATTGCGCAGAACGATTTGATTACCGAGAGAGGGTGGTACCGTTTTGTGCGTTCTGCTACTTTAAGGACGCGGTGGACCTCTGGGTCGCGCCAGAGCCGGTCAGCCTTCCATGCGATCCACCCTCCCCGAAGGCTGGCCGGCTCTACCGTCTCTTAGCTTCTAAAAGGCCTGCGCGGCCTCTGATCGGTCGGTAGGACACCGACAGGATCGGAGTTGCGTCCGTGTTTGAGAAGATCGTGGAAGTAGTAGCTTTGCAGCGCGGGCTCAGCTGCGCGTTCCTTCTGAGCCATGATCGCCTGATTGCCCGACGATGAAGACCCTATCTCATGACAAGATTGATCTCGACAACGATGTCACGCGCGCCTCGCGGGCCTTAATGCGTCCCTCCATTCGGCCGATCGACGATCCTGAACGGGGACGCGCCTATCAGCGCTATTTGGAGGCGTTAAAAAGGCAGAGCAAAGCGGCCTGGGGTGATCCGATTTCGTAACAGGCATGATCTCGAGCTTCCTCGGGAATAACCCCGGCAGAACGCCTAGTGGCTGATGATGGGCAGTATGCTCAGCATGGCATGGGAGCCCTGCGACGCATCTTTCCCCGCCGAGGCATGCAGCGGCCGATGGAAGAGCCGATCAGCGCATTGTTGTGGGCGTGCAAAGCATCCACAGTGTTTCGGTGATGAGCAGCATGCAGAAATCGTTAACCGAATCAGACTGATGTGACGTTTCGCTCGTCAAAGTCTCTGGAGATAACGATGCCTCCACCGATCCGGCGCATAACGGCCCCGTCGCAGATCAGAAAACGATCGATATCGTTGGCGGGGCACAAAACCTCCATCTCCATGGAAGATGAGTTCTGGGACGGGCTACGGACGCTTGCCCGATTGAAAGAAGAGACACTTCAAACCCTCATCGGACAGATCGATAGTCAGCCCGGGAAACTTAACCTGTGCTCCGCCATCAGGCTCGAGATCCTCAGAGAGGCCCGGCGCGGCGGGCTGCCTCAGATCATGGAAAAATGCCGCACTCAGCCTTCGAACTCAGCTGATGCGGCGGCAATGGTAGACACCCCAAAACGCCGCCGGTTCACGATTGTGATTCGGGAGCCATCTCGTTTATCGCGATCTGGACGACATTCTTCAGCATCTCCCGCATGAACGGCTCATGGGCGGTGCCGGCGCTTCGTCTCATGGGTGGCGTGGGCGAGAAGCGGGCATAACGCAGGTCGATCGACACTCCGAGGGCCAGGAACCGCGCCGCCAGCGCTGGAGCCGTGTGATTGATGATGACCGGTGCCGCCGTGGGTGATACCCGGCTCAGCATGGTCGGAGTGACAAAGCGTCATGGCTTGCGGCCCTGTCCGAGACGGAACTGCTTAAGGGTATCGGAGACCAAGAAGCCAACTGCACGGCCACTCCCGATCGCCGATGAGGATCACGGCGAGGTCTTCGACGACGGGCAGGATCATCAGTCGGTGTCGGGCCTGTCGGGACGGTCCAGCCAAACGAGCCATGCCGCCAAAAGCGGGACGACGAGGATGACGTCGAGCAACGTCATCAGCCGAAGCCGCCCTCTTTCCACCAGACATAAACGGAGGCAGCAGTTTACCGCTTTAGGCCGGTGACGCGCGCCCCGCGGCATCGGTAAGTGATTCCCGCCCAGTTGATCGTGTGGCCAAACATGCCTGAGAGCCCAAGGGCCAAAAAGGCTGGCCACCAGATGGGTCGCCCAAAGGCATCGAAAAACGGCTGCCTTTCGTCGACGTTCCAGATCCCGGCACAAGCTTCCCGCACGACCCGCCACCGCAACCTCTGGCGGTACAGGGCCAGAAAGGCCATCACGGGAGCCGTCATGAGAGCGAGGGCAGAGCCGCTCGCAAGGCCGACGATCAGCGAGCCCCAACCCAAAATCGGCAGAAGTTGGAAGGCGACCAATCCCAGGAACAGGAAAGGGTTGTTCATCCTGAAGATCCGGAACTGCCGAACGCCAAATGACCAGAATGCGGAGATATCCCCGCCCCAGGGGGTGACAAGCAAAGTTCGCCGATTGGTGTGGACTAGGATGCCCTTGTCGCGCGCAGCGGCCGTGAGCTGAAGATCATCACTGAGCGCATTGCGCCAGTAGCGCCTAATCTCGAGCTTCTCTAGCGTCTCCCGGCGCATCGCCATCGTGCCACCCCAGGCCGCGGTCAGGCCGGTGATCCGCGGCACGAGCGCAAAGGAAAGGTTGATGGAGGTCAGCATCCGTGCAGCAAGGCTCTCCGAAGCGGGTACGATGAGCCTGTAACCGGTGACGATATCCTGGCCCTGATCAATGACGGCCCAATTGAGGTTCGAGAGCCAAGTCCGAGGTAAGATCACATCAGCATCGGCCATGACGACGAGGTGATCTACGGCATCGATCTCATCAAGTGCGCGGGTGAGGTTCCAGACCTTCTGGCCGCAATCGGCGCTGAGGCCTGCCTCGACCACCTTCACTCCGACGGGACGGCCACGCGTTGCAAAGTCCGCGGCGGCAACAGCAGGGTCGGCAAGGCTCTCCACCGCGATCACAACGCGGTAATCGGGATGATCCTGCGAAAGGAGCGACTGAAGGAAGGCTCGCGTATGAGGTGTCTGGCCCTTCATCGGCACGATGACCAGCGCCTTCGCCGGCTGCGCCGGATCGCCCATCTGCTCCATAAGCTGGCGATACTTCCAGGCGGCGTACGTAGCGCCGAGGCTCATTACAAGCCAGGCGACGATAAATCCATCAATCAAGCGCTACCCCGCGGAGCGTTCTGGCGATTGCGATCTCAGTCGCAGCTCGCATCCTTGCGATAGGTTCGCGGCGGTTCTGCGACAGCGAGATCCTTGAGGACCCGCCGCGCGCCAATGGCAAAGTTCGCCATGGTCCACAGAGCCATGCCGATGAACACGTGATCGAAGCTGGTCATGGGGACTGGCCACACATGCATCACGATCGGCGGAATGAACATCATGACGATGGTCACGGCGAGGAGGAACAGCCTACCCTCGGTCGGTCCAAGTCCCCCATAGCCGATGTCGTAGACACCAAGGACATTGCTGCGCAGATGGCTCAGCGATACCAGCATCAGGTAGCCGATGATGAAGAGGCAGGCGACATCGAACCTGACCCAGGGCGACAGCCCCAACCCGAAGAAGATGAGCGTGACAGTACCGATATCAACGCACTGATCGAGGAACATGCCAAAACGGGGACGCTCGATGTTTCGCTTCCGTGCAAGCGTGCCATCAAGGCTGTCTCCGAACCAGTGGAGGAAGAGGCCAAAACAGGTGACCATCAGCCACAACCGGCCGAAGTATGAGAGCGCATATCCCCCTGCAGCGATCACGCCGCCAGCCGCCCCGATCGCCGTCATCATGTTGGGGGTCGCTGCCTCGGGGAGACGCTCCGCTAGCCAGTTGAGCAACTGACGCTCCTTAGCGGATGTGAGCGAGGAGATGACCTTATCCGACATCGACACTTGCCATGTTCAACCGCTCTGCTGCTCTCTCGCTAGCAAGGACGCCCGCTACACAGCAGGCAAGCCCCCACTCGTCCCAGTCGTCTTAAATTGAGATGATATCGTAATCGTCCAGATCGCTAGCCGACTAGTTTTCGACGCGTTGAAAGGGGATCCGCCCAACCGCCTGCCACTGGTGAGTGAGACGATAGCAAGCGTCAAGGGGGCATAGGCGTGTCGTTCCCGTCCGCGATCTTCGTTCCGGCATCGACCTCTACGATTGCCGCGCGTTTGCGACCACGAAGTGCTCGGCGGAGGAACGTTCGTCTGGTGCGGCAGACGGGCGCTCGTATCGACTAGGACGCAGGTCCCCGGAAAAGCGCGTGGCGATCAGCGTGTTGGTATCCGTCTCGGTGGCCGGCCCATAGCGCCACTCGTGGCAGTGGATGGCGCTGCTAGACCAAACTGCGGAATGATTCGGCAAGCGTTCTGAGTTCACCCGGCATTGACCGCTTACCTGCCAGCACCGGATCCTTGGTGGCCACGACAGGTTTGGCATCGGGTCGATGCCAGTTGTCTGCGCTGGGTTGGCTTCGCTCAACCGAGGCAGGTCGACCACAGATCGCTGCCTCGACCTTGAGTACCATCCCGGAACTGCGCTTTGACATAAGCCGCACAATTGGCGACACAAGCAGCGTTCTGCCGGTCCGCTACCGGCAGTCACGCCGAGGACCCCGGGGACGAACCATTAAGCGTCATATTTTGATTACTGGAGCGTCCCGTGGCATCGGAGCCGGGCTAGCGCGTTATTACGCGGCGCCGGACGTTCAGTTAACGCTTCTCGCTCGATCGGAAGAACCTCTTGCGGCGGTTGCGGAAAGCTGCAGGCGGGACGGAGCCATTGTTCGCTACCACCCAGTCGATGTGGGAGATGCGTCTACGGTCGCCGCGATCGTGACTGACACTTCCCACGGCCCCGTCACACTTCTTATCGCCAATGCGGGGATCGGCGGCTCGGCGGCCGTCGCGGGTCCCGGCGGCGAGCATGCGAGCGATGCAAGAGCAATTGGCCAGGTCAACTTTCAAGGGGTGATCAACACGGTTGCGCCTGCTCTCGCGGGCTTTGCTGAGCGTCGTTCAGGCCAAATCGCAATCATCGGATCGCTGGCTGGGGTCGTGCCACTGCCATCCAGTCCTGCTTACTCGGCTGCAAAGGCGGGTGTCAGAGCTTACGCGATCGCCCTTGACCGGCTGATGCGCAAGTCTGGCGTGAGGGTGACCCATATCGCCCCCGGCTTCGTTGCAACCGACATGAGTGCAAGTCTCGCTATGGACTTGCCCTATCTTGTACCGCTAGACGATGCGGTGCGATTGATCGCGCGCGCTATCGACAAGCGACGTCAAGAGTTCATTTTTCCTTGGCAGCTGCGCTTGGCAGCTGGCGTTCTGTCCCGGTTACCTGACTGGCTTTTGGTCAAGATCCTCGACCAGTCACAAAAGAATCTTGAACGATGAGCGGTGTGAAAGTCAGGCAGATCGATCCCGCAACGAAGGCGGATGTGCGCGATTGGCTTCAGGTTCCACGTATCGTCCACTCTGGCGATCCGAATTTCGTAGACCATGGCGATGGATCTGAGCACCATCGATTGGTCAAGAAACATAATCCTTACCTCATCATCGCCTCAGTCGCTTTCTTCGTCGCCTACCAGAAACAGAAGCCGGTGGGACGGATATCTGCCCAGTTTGATCCGCGCCTGAAGGACGAGGACGGCGGGATTATCGGTCAGTTTGGTTTTGCAGATTTCATCGAAGATCAGCGGGTGGCTGATGCTCTGGTGGCCGCAGCAGCATCGTGGCTCAAGGCGGCCGGCGCGACGACACTGCGGGGCCCCTTCAACCTCTCCATCAACCAGGAATGTGGATGTCTGGTTGAAGGGTTTGAAACGCCCCCCGCCATCATGATGCCTCATGCCCGCGTATGGACAGGGCGAATGCTTGAAAGAACAGGATTAGTCAAGGCGGTGGACCTCCACGCCTGGCGCGTGAACCCTTTCATGGTTCCGGAGAAGTTTCTCGCCTATGCGCGCCGTGAGCAAGATGCTCATTCCATTGTTAGCCGACCGCTCCGGACCAAGGAGCTGCGCGCCGAATTCGACCATATGGGCCGGATCTTTAATGACGGCTGGCAGGACAACTGGGGCTTCCTCCCATTCAGCCAGCCCGAGCTAGATCACCTCGCAAAGGAGTTGAAATTGATCATGAGGCCTGATTACGGGCTTTTTGTCGAAATCAGCGGCGAGCCGGTCGCTGTCATGATGGCCCTGCCCAACATCAATGAGCTCATTGCGCCGTTCAAGGGCAAGCTGGGACTGGTCAATTCCCTCAGGCTGCTCTGGCAACTGCGGCGTGAGCGGGCCCGCACCGCCCGGGTTCTCGTCCTCGGGATCAAACAAAAGTATCACGGGGCCGGTCTCGGTTCCGCGATCGTGGTGACCATGCTGGAACAACTTGTCCAGCGCAGCAGAAAATTTGGGCTCGAATGGGTCGAGTTCTCGTGGGTTCTTGAGAACAATGAACCTGCGCGCCACATCCTGCGCATGGCCGGCGCGCAGCAAACCAAAACGTACAGGATCTACGAAGCTGCGCTGGCAGACCTGGGCGGCAGTTAGGGGGCGTCTCGCCAGATGAGCGGCTTTGCTAGGTTCGTTGGACCGGAGCCGGTTTCCTTCGAACTCATCCCTTACCGGGGCGTCGATGGGGATGGTCCCGTTTACCGCGCGACCGAGCGGCCTTGTTGGTTCACACTCAAGACTGACGTGCCCGTATCGGGAGGTTGGGTCCGAATTTTCTATGATAGCAGTCTTCTCGAGACTCCCGAGCGCCCGGTTGTCCGTTTCGAGGGCCGCCATGATTCGACCGATCATGTGCTTCCGGCGGCGACGTTCGGACGGCAATCTTGGATCGGTTTTGTTCCTGAAGGAACAACGGCTGTCCGTGTATCGCCGCGTTCGCAGGTTGGCTGGTTCGGATTCCGAGTCGCTCATATCGAGCGGCTTTCGCTAGCTCGCATGCTAGCCCTTGCAGCAAGCCGAAATGTCGGTCGTACCGCGCTAGCCGTTCTGACGACCGCCCTGATGATGCGGACCGCCCAGCGCATCAACTTGCGGGTTGCGGTTACGGGAACACCGCTCTCGCGCTATGATGAATGGCGGAAAGCGAACCTTCGACCGATCGACCCAAACGGCATTGATGCCATCCCAACGACCCGTCAGCCTCACATCCGTGTGGTCGTCGTCAACTCGGGAGATGCGCTCGCCGAGGGGCCATTGGTCCAAAGCCTTCAACAACAACGCTACCTTCACCACAGCATCGTACAGGCACCGCCGTCTATTGATGACGCCGATATCGATGTTCGCCAAGCTGTCGCGGCTGATCCGGAGCTTCTCAAAGGCCTGCGGTCTGACGACCTAATTGTGGCTGTACCTTCCGATTGGTGCGTACCGCCCACGACTTTGTTTGCTGTGGCGAACGCAGCCGAGACTGAACCCGATAGTCCGGCATTCTACGGAGATGATGATGAGCTGTCGGAAGACGGCCGACATCATTCGCCGCGGTTTCGGACGGCGTATGATCCGCTTCTCGCTTCGACGGGCTTCTACAATTCCATTCCCATGTTCTGGCGCGTCGCGTGCCTGACGGCAAAGCCGGGCGCAGGGCAAACTCCAAAACCGCTTTCACGAATCCTGTTCACGCGAGGCGGTTCAGGAGGAAGAGTAAAGAGAGCGGCGAGGAGCAGTCCGCCACGCGGCCTCGGTGAGGCCCGTCGTTTGCCCCTCGTCAGCATCATCATCCCAACGCGGAACAATCACAGACTGCTCGCTCGATGCATCGATGCGGTCAAGGCGTCGGATTGGCCCGAGTTTGAGGTTATTGTCGTCGACAATGGATCGGACGAGAAAGCGTCTCTGACCTATCTGAGAAGCCTAGAATCAGACAGGTGCTTCAAGATCGTTCGGGACGATGGCCCCTTTAATTTTTCTCGGCTCTGCAATATGGGCGCTTACATTGCAGCTGGGGCCCTCCTCGTTTTTCTGAACAATGACGTGATCGCCGACGATCCGCTCTGGATCCGCTCGATGGCGCACCATGCCCTGCAGCCTGATATCGGGGCAGTGGGGATGAAGCTTCTTTTCGGGAACGGGCGGCTCCAGCATATCGGGGCCGTCGCAGGCCTGACCGGGCTCGTCGGTCACATCGATGTGGGACTGGAGCCTTCCCAGGCAGGGCTCCTCGAGCGAAACCTACTCGATCACCGCGTCGGCGCGGTCACAGGCGCTTGCCTTATGATCCGGCGGTCGTTGTTTTGGAGCCAAAACGGCTTCAATGAAGAGGCCTATCCGATCGAGTACAACGACATCGACCTTTGCTATCGGCTCGCCGAACGAGGCTTCTCGAACGTGGTCGTGGCCCGCCGGCACCTCACGCACCTGGAGTCCTACACCCGAGGAAAGACCGCGGTGAACGCCTATCCACTGGAGCGACGTGCTTTTGCACGTGACTGGAACGATATGATCCGCTCCGACCCGTATTTCCACCCCGCCTTGTCACTGGCCACTCACATCCCCCAGCTTGGCTAGCGAAGAAGCGCCCTAACCTCTTCGGGCGGTATGCCGTAGCGTACGCGGAGTGCCTCGACCCGTTCAAGTGTTCGACGGATTTCGCAGTGGAGGCGCGCGACATAGAGTTCGGCCTCCTCGATTGCTTCGCTGGTAGCAAGGAGCCCACATTCCTCGTCCCGCATGAATGCGAACCGCCGGTCTGCCTCCCGCAGGGAGCGGTTCCATGCCTGACGATGGAATTCAGAAACACCTTGATCGAGCTGCCAGCGCGACTGGATCAGGTCAAGAACGCGCCCCAACACCTGGCCGACCTGTATGCATCCGGCGAAGGCCGCCTTGCGCGGAGTGACGCAAATCGTTGAGCACTGTGAGTATGGACAGCCATACTGACAGTGTCTTGAGCCGCCTCGACATGGTGGAGACTGGGCGCCGTCGCCG
>NZ_PZZL01000024.1 GCF_003046185.1 Phreatobacter oligotrophus | reverse complement strand
ATCCGTCAGGTTCTCGACGCCATGCCCGGCATCTCCTACGCCTTCGCCCAGCCGATCGACATGCGCGTGCAGGAGATGATCATCGGCGCCCGCGGCGACGTGGTGCTGAAGGTCTTCGGCGACGACATCGACGAGCTGAACCGCATCGCCGCGGAGGCGGCCGCCCGCATCCGCGCCTTGCCGGGTGCGGCGGACGTCTTCGCCATGCGCAACGGGGGCATGAAGTACCTCACCGTCAGCATCGACCGGCTGAAGGCCGGCCGGCTCGGCCTCAACGCGACGGAAGTGCAGGAGTCGATCCGCGTCTGGGTCGACGGCCGCCGCCTCGGCATCGTGTTGGAGGGGACGGTCCGCACGCCGCTGGTCTTGCGCGGCGAGCAGGCCCTGCGGGAATCGGCGGCCGATCTCGAGCGCGTCCAACTCGTCACGCCGACGGGCGGCACGGTCGAACTCGGCCAGGTCGCGGAGATCCGGCTCGAGGATGGCCCCATCCAGGTCACCCGCGAGCAGGGCCAGCGCTTTGCCACCGTGCTCGCCAATGTCCGCGGCCGCGACCTCGTCTCCTTCGTCGCCGATGCCGAGGCGGCGGTTGCCTCCTCGGTCCGCATCCCGGCGGCCTACACGCTCGACTGGGGCGGCCAGTTCGAGAACCAGCAGCGCGCCTCGGCCCGCCTCGCCATCGTCGTGCCGATCGCGCTCGGCGTGATCTTCCTGCTGCTCTACATGACCTTCGGCTCGCTCCGTCAGGCGCTGCTGGTCTTCTGCATCGTGCCCTTCGCCAGTATCGGCGGTATCGTGGCGCTCTGGGCCTCCGGCGAGTTCCTGTCGGTGCCCGCCTCGGTCGGCTTCATCGCGCTGATCGGAATCGCGGTGCTGAACGGCGTCGTCCTCGTCTCCTACATCAACGAGGTCGTGGCGCGCGGCACGCTCAGCTACCGGGAATCCGTGCTGGAAGGCGCCCGCCGGCGCCTGCGCCCGGTGGCGCTGACCGCCACCATCGCGGCGCTTGGACTGGTGCCGTTCCTGTTCGCGACCGGGCCGGGCGCCGAGATCCAGCAGCCGCTGGCCATCGTGGTGATCGGTGGCCTCTTTACCGCGACGCTCTTGACGCTCGTCCTGCTGCCGATCCTCTACGAGCGGTTCGGCTGCGCGCCGGCGGAGAAGGCCGCGCATGACGCGCGGCTTGCGGCCCCGGACAGCGGCACCGATGTCGCCGCGGCGCCTTCGGCCAAGGGTGCTGCCGAGAGTGCGGGCGAAGCACCGGCGGTGATGCCGCCCCTGCCCGCGCCGCTGTCTCCCGAGGCTGAACCGCTGCGGGCCGACGCGCCTCGCCAGCCGGATGAACCGCCGGAGCTGGCGACGCCTGACAAGACGGCGTGACGGTGCGCACCATGGCGATAGGACGCGCGAGGGCAGGTGAGAGGTGGCAGCAATGCCGCCGATCCGCCGAAAAACGGCTGCCCTCGCGACCCCCGGCATTGTAGAGAGGGTCCGGTCCGGCGACCGCGCGCCACGCTGGCGCCGCGGTCGCCTCATTCGCGCCGAAAGCCTCTCGTCATGCCCGAATTGCCCGAGGTCGAGACTGTCCGCCGCGGCCTCCAGCCCGTCATGGAGGGGGCGAGGATCCTCACCGCCGAGGTGCGGCGGGCGGACCTGCGCTTTCCCTTCCCCGAGCGCTTCGCCGAGCGCCTCGCAGGGCGGACCGTGACCTCGCTGGGTCGGCGGTCGAAATATCTTCTCGCCGATCTCGACGGGGACGACGTCGTGATCATGCACCTTGGCATGTCCGGCTCGTTCCGCATCGCCCAGGCGCCGACCGGCGGCGAGGTCGTCGGCGATTTCCACCACGAGCGCTCCCGCGATGCCGCGCATGACCATGTGGTGCTGTCGCTCTCATCCGGCGCGACGGTCACCTACAACGACCCCCGCCGCTTCGGCTTCATGCTGATGACGCCGCGGGCGAGCCTTGCCGACCATCCGCTGATGGCGAAGCTCGGCGTCGAGCCGACCGGCAACGACCTCTCGGCGGAGCATCTGGCCGCCGCCTTCCGCGGCAAGGCCGCCCCGCTCAAGGCCGCGCTCCTCGACCAGTCCATCGTCGCCGGCCTCGGCAATATCTATGTCTGCGAGGCGCTGCACCGGGCCGGGCTGTCACCGCAGCGCGCGGCGGGAACCCTGGTCACCAAGGGCGGTGATCCGACGGTGCGGCTCGAACGGCTGGTGCCGGTCATCCGCGAGGTCATCGCCGAGGCGATCGCGGCCGGCGGCTCGTCGCTTCGCGATCATGCCCAGCCCTCCGGCGAGCTCGGCTATTTCCAGCACAGCTTCCATGTCTACGATCGGGAAGGCGAGGCTTGCAGACGGTGCGGGGATGCGCACACAGTGCGCCGCATCGTGCAATCTGGCCGCTCAACGTTCTATTGCGCAGCGTGCCAGCGCTGAGGAAAGACAAGAATGCTGAAGGTCTGGGGCAGGAACAATTCGTCCAACGTGCAGAAGGTGATGTGGGGCATCGCCGAAATGGGCATTCCGCACGAGCGCATCGATGCGGGCCGGCAGTTCGGTGTGGTCAACGAGCCCGCCTATCGCGCCAAGAACCCCAACGGCCTGGTGCCGACCATCGAGGACGACGGCGTCGTCCTGTGGGAGTCGAACGCCATCCTGCGCCATCTCGCCCGCAAGCACGGCAAGCTCATGCCGGCGGCTCTCGCCGACCAGGCCCGCGTCGACATGTGGATGGACTGGCAGCAGACCGTCCTCGGCCAGGGCGTCGGCCCGGTCTTTCTCGGCCTTGTGCGCACGCCGCCCGAGCAGCGCGACATGGCCGCCATCGACAAGGCCAAGCAGGCGGCGATTGCCGCCGTGGGCACGCTCGACGCCGAACTCGAGAAGCACATGTTCGTGGTCGGCAACACCTTCACGGTGGCCGATATCCCGATCGGCATCATGATCTATCGCTACAAGACGCTGATCCCCGAGGCGCCGGCGCGGGCCAATGTCGACCGCTGGTACGCGGCCATGCAGGCCCGCCCGGCCTTCCGCCAGCACGTCACCGATATCCCGCTGACCTGAGTCAGCGGGCCATCAGCGTCCGACAATCAACGTCCGATAGTCACCGCCCGACATGGCCCCAGCGGGTCATGTCGGCGACGGTGTCGACGATCGACCCTCGGATGTCGCGGAAGGACAGGCCAAGGTCCCGCTGGATCTTCGCCGTGTCATAGCGCGGCGCGCGGCCGATATGGCTGCGCAGGTACGACCCGACCCCCTGCGGCTGCGTGTAGGACAGAAGCCGCACCAGAAGGCTGCCGACCGGATTGTCGAGGCCGAGGCTGGGAAGGCGTCCGCCGGGAACGTTGAGGCCTCGCAGCAGCCCGACCACCTCGCGCATGGTGATGGTGTCGCCGGCGCAGAGATAACGGCCCGCGGCGGCCGGGGTCTCCGCCGCGCGCAGATGGGCAAGCGCCACGTCGCGGACATCCACCATGCCCCAGGTCAGGTCGATGATGCCGGGATAGGTGCCCTTGAGCAGGTCGGCGAGGATGGCGTTCGAGGTGTTGAGCTGCGGCGTCAGGCTCGGCCCGATGACGATGAACGGGTTGATGGCGACGAGGTCGAAGCCCGGCTTCTCCGTCTCGACGAAGGCCCAGGCGGCGCGTTCGGCCTCGGCCTTGGAGAAGTAATAGGGGTTGCGGGTGAGGGACGAACGCGTGTTCCAGTTCGCCTCCGTCAGCAGCACCGCGCTCTCGGGCTCGTCGGTCACCGCCGCCATGGACGAGGTGAGGACGACGCGGCTGACCGAGGGCGTCCGCGCACAGGCCCCGAGCACGCTGAGCGTGCCCTGGACCGCCGGATCCACCAGGTCGCGCTGCGGATCGGCCACCGTCATCACATAGGGGCTGGCCATGTGCAGGACCGTGTCGCAGCCGGCCACCGCCGCGTCGAAGGACTGGGGCTTGAGAAGGTCCGCCTCGACCAGCCTCAGCCGCTCGGCGGCCCCGGGCAGGCCGGTGAGGAAGGCATGGGCCTCGGGCCGCGCCAGCGAGCGGACGGTGCCGCGCACCGCGTATCCCGCCTCCAGCAGCAGGGCGATGGTATGCGACGCGATGAAGCCGGTGGCCCCGGTGACGGCGACGGTCCGCATGGACGTTCTCACAAAAATACTGTTCAGTATCTGAATACTATGCGGTATCTCAAAACGCAAGGAGACCGTGTGTGATCCGCGTGCCGCGCGCCGAGCAGAAGATCCGGACCCGCTCCCGTCTCATCGAGGCGGCGGGACGGCTGTTCCTCGCCCATGGGGTCGAGGGCGTCTCGCTGGACGCGGTGGCGGAAGCCGCCGGTTTCTCCAAGGGGGCGGTCTACGCCAACTTCACCGGCAAGGAGGATCTGCTCCTCGCCGTCTGGCGCGAGCATTTCGCCGCCAAGCGGACGCGCCTTGCCGATGCGGTCGCGGGCGCCGATGACGCAGCCGCGGTGCTGGGCGCGATCCATGCGGCGATGACGGCCTTCTTCGCCGCCGGTCCCTGGGCGCTGCTCCAGGCCGAGGTCCGCCGCCGATCCGCCGACTGGCCCCGCCTTGCGGCCGAGCTTGCCGCGCTGGAGGCGGAGGAACTCACCGAGATGAAGGCGCTGGTCTCGGGGTTCCTGCAGCGCTTTGCGGCCGGGCCCGCCCCCGATCCCGCCGAGATGACCGAAACCCTCGCCGCGCTCTTCGACGGCCTGGTGCTGCGCAGCGCCGTCGCGCCGGTCGCTCCCGGGCAGCTCGCCGACCGCTTCATGAGCGTGGTGATCGCCCTTGCCGGGCTGGACCAGCGGGGGGCGGGCGCGTCGCGTTGACTTTTGCCGGCCCACCTGCCTATAACCCGCCCCGACTTGGGAGCGGCCCGCGCCCGAGCGCGTGATCCTTTACCGGTTCACCGCCCGCGATCCGCCTCGATCCCCATTCGACCGATTGACACCGATCCGCGCGGAGACGTCCCGTGAAACGCACCTATCAGCCCTCCAAGCTCGTCCGTAAGCGCCGTCACGGGTTCCGCGCCCGCATGGCGACCAAGGGCGGCCAGAAGGTCCTCGCCGCCCGCCGCGCCCGCGGCCGCAAGCGCCTGTCCGCGTGAGCCGCCACGGCCGGTCACGCGGCTGATCCGATCGACGGGAGGGCGCGAATGACGCATTCGACGACGCCCATCCGCCTCGTTCGCCGGGCCGACTTCATCGCCTGCTCGAAGGGCCGCCGTGTCTCCACGGCGGCTTTCGTGTTGCAGGAGCGCCAGCGTGGCGATGCCCATCCGCCGCGTTTCGGTTTCACCGTGACGAAGAAGACCGGTGGCTCCGTGGAGCGCAACCGCATGCGCCGCCGCCTGCGCGAGGTGGTGCGTCTCGCCGCCGCAGAGGCGGCCCGTCCCGGTTCTGATTACGTGCTCGTCCTGAACCGCGCCGCGCTCGACCGCCCCTTCGAGGTGCTCAAGACCGACTTCGCCGAGGCACTTGCCCGCGCCGCAGCCCCCCGCCCCGCCAAGCCGGCGGGCCGCCCCCCTTCCTGACATCCGACGGACCGATGGCCGACAACCGCAATTACATCCTCGCGATCGTTCTCTCGATCCTCGTCCTGGTCGGCTGGCAGTATTTCGTCGGCATGCCCCAGATGGAGCGCCAGCGCGAAGCGCAGCGCCAGCAGCAGCTCCAGCAGCAGGCGGCCGGCCAGGCTCCCGGCACCGCGACCCCGGCTCCCGGCGCGCCGCCCGCTCCCGGCCAGCCTGCGGCCGCTCCCGGCGCGGCGGCTCCGGCCGCGCCCGGCGCTCCGGCCCCCGGCCAGACGATGACCCGCGAGGCCGCGATCGCCGCCACGCCGCGCGTTGCCATTGCGACGCCACGCCTCACCGGCTCGATCAACCTCGTCGGCGGCCGCGTCGATGACCTGGTGCTGGCGACCTATCGCGAGACGATCCAGCGCAACAGCCCGAATGTCGTGCTCTTCGCGCCGGCGGGCTCGCCCATCGACGCCGTCCACCACAAGCATCCGTTCTACGCCGAGTTCGGCCATGTCGCCGGCGCCGGCCAGACACTCGCCGTGCCGAACGCCCAGACGGTCTGGACGCAGCAGGGCACGGGCACGCTGACGCCTGCGACGCCGGTGGTGCTGACCTGGGACAACGGCCAGGGCCAGACCTTCCGCCGCACCTTCGAGATCGATGCCGAGTACCTCATCACCGTGAAGGATGCCGTCGTGAACAGCGGCGCCGCCCCGGTGACGCTGCATCATTTCGGCCTGATCTCCCGCCACGGCCTGCCGCAGACCTCGGGCTACTACATCCTCCACGAGGGCCTGATCGGCGTGTTCGGCGACAAGGGCCTGCAGGAGGTCGGTTACTCCGCCATCGAGACGGCCAAGACCCAGAGCTTCCGCGCCCGCGGCGCCTGGCTCGGCATCACCGACAAGTACTGGGCCGCCGCGCTCATCCCGGACCAGGGGATCGAGACCGACGCGAGCTTCAAGTTCTTCCAGTCGGGCACGGCCAAGTCCTTCCAGACGGACTTCCTAGCCCCCGCGGTCACGGTCGCGCCCGGCGCCACCACCGAGACCACCACGCGCCTCTTCGCCGGTGCCAAGGAGGTCCGCCTCGTCGACGGCTATGCCGACCGGCTGAAGATCGACCGTTTCGACCGCCTGATCGACTGGGGCTGGTTCTATTTCATCACCAAGCCGCTCTTCGTGGTGATGGACTGGATCTTCATCCAGACCGGCAATTTCGGCATCGCCATCCTGCTGGTGACGCTGCTCATCAAGGGCCTGTTCTTCCCGCTCGCCAACAAGAGCTACGCCTCCATCACCATGATGAAGAAGGTGCAGCCCGAGATGATGGAAATCCGCGATCGCTACGCGGAGGACAAGATGAAGCAGCAGCAGGAGCTGATGGCGCTCTACAAGCGGGAGAAGATCAACCCGCTGGCCGGCTGCTGGCCGATCATGATCCAGATCCCGGTGTTCTTCGCGCTCTACAAGGTGCTGTTCATCACCATCGAGATGCGGCACGCGCCGTTCTTCGGCTGGATCCAGGACCTCTCAGCGCCCGATCCGACCTCGATCTTCAACCTCTTCGGTCTGCTGCCCTTCTCGGTCCCGGCCTTCCTGCTCATCGGCGTCTGGCCGATCATCATGGGCATCACCATGTGGATCCAGATGCAGATGAACCCGGCGCCGACGGACCCGATCCAGGCCGCGTTCTTCAAGTGGATGCCGATCCTTTTCACCTTCATGCTGGCGTCGTTCCCGGCCGGCCTCGTCATCTACTGGGCCTGGAACAACCTCCTGTCGGTGCTCCAGCAGGGCCTGATCATGCGCAAGTACGGCGTGAAGATCGAACTGTGGGACAACATGCGCTCAATGTTCGGAGGCGGGCCGGCCAAGCCCGCCGCCTGACGGCATGGCTGATGACGCGATCGAGGTCGGGCGCAAGCTCTTCGCCCGGCCCTGGACCTTCTGGCGTGGCACGCCCGACATGAAGCACCTGCCCCCGATGACGGGGGTGGAGATCGCCTTTGCCGGGCGGTCCAATGTCGGCAAGTCCAGCCTGATCAATGCGCTGGTCGGCCAAAACCAGCTCGCCCGCACCTCGAACACGCCGGGGCGGACGCAGGAGCTGAACTTCTTCCACGTGCCTTCCGAGGCGGGACCGGGCACCGGCCTCGTCGTCGTGGACATGCCGGGCTACGGCTTCGCCGCGGCGCCTGAGGCCAAGGTGAAGGCCTGGACCAAGGTCATTCACGACTACCTCAGGGGACGTCAGAACCTTGCCCGCGTCTATGTGCTCATCGACGCCCGTCACGGCATCAAGCCGGTGGATGTCGAGGTGCTGGACGAGCTCGGCAAGGCGGCGGTGTCCTACCAGATCGTGCTGACCAAGGCCGACCAGATCAGCCCTGCGGCGCTGGAGACGCTGATCGCGACGACGCTGGAATCGCTGAAGAAGCGTGCGGCCGCCTTCCCCGAGATCATCGCCACCTCCAGCCGCAAGGGCGAGGGCATTCCGGAGCTGCGCGCAGCCATCGCGAGGGTGGCGGCCGAGCGCGCCTGAGGGCGTTCCAATGGCCCGCGGGCAGCCATGCCGCCCGCAGGGTGAGCGAGCGCCTCGCTTCCGGACCTCCCGAAGGATCCTCCACCGCGTCATGCCCGGGCTTGTCCCGGGCATCCACGAATTCTCATGGGGCGGTGGTCCAGTCGTGGATGCCCGCCACAAGGGCGGGCATGACGGATGAGGGAGAGGTCGTCGGACAGACCGCCTCTCGTCCGGCCCTCAGTGCGCCTCTTCCCAATTGGCTGCGGCGCGGGCATCCACCGCCAGCGGCACCTTCAGCTGCAGCGCCGGGTGCGTGGCGTCCTCCATCACCCGCTTGATGACCGGGAGCGCGCGGTCCACCTCGCCGTCCGGCACCTCGAAGACCAGTTCGTCATGGACCTGGAGCAGCATGGAGGCCTTGAGACCCGCCGCCTCAAGCGCCGCATCCATCCGCACCATGGCGCGGCGGATGATGTCGGCGGCCGAGCCCTGGATCGGCGCATTGATCGCCTGCCGCTCGACGAAGGCGCGCTCCGAGGGATTGCCGGAGCGGATGGCGGGGAAGTGGCAGCGCCGGCCGAAGATGGTCTCGACATAGCCCTTCTCGCGCACGAAGGCCTTGGTCGCGTCCATGTAGTCGCGGATGCCGGGGAAGCGCTCGAAATAGCGCTTGATATAGGCGCCGGCCTCCTCGCGCGGGATCGACAGCTGGTTGGCGAGGCCGAAAGCCGAGATGCCGTAGATGATGCCGAAATTGATGGCCTTGGCGCGGCGGCGGACCAGCGGGTCCATGCCCTGCACCGGCACGCCGAACATTTCCGAGGCCGTCATGGCGTGGATGTCGATGCCGTCGGCGAAGGCCTGCCGCAGCTGCGGGATCTCGGCGATATGGGCGAGGATGCGCAGCTCGATCTGCGAATAGTCCGCTGACACCAGCTTGTGGCCGGGCGCGGCGATGAAGGCCGTGCGGATCTTGCGGCCCTCCTCGGTGCGGACCGGGATGTTCTGGATGTTCGGCTCGGAGGAGGACAGCCGCCCCGTCGTCGTCGCGGCCAGCGCGAAGGAGGTGTGGACCCGCCCGGTCTGCCCATTGATGTAGGTCGGCAGCGCGTCGGTATAGGTCGACTTGAGCTTGGTCACCGTGCGCCAGTCGATGATCTTGCGCGGCAGGGCATGGCCCTCCTCGGCAAGCTCCTCGAGCACGCCGGCGGCGGTGGACCAGGCGCCGGTCTTGGTCTTCGATCCGCCCGGCAGGCCCATCTTGCCGAAGAGGATGTCGCCGAGCTGCTTCGGCGAGCCGGGGTTCAGCGGCTCGCCCGCCAGCTCCTGGATCTCCGCCTCGACCCGCGCCGCGACCTGGGCGAAATCGCCGGACAGGCGTGAGAGCACCTGCCGGTCGACGAGGATACCGCGCCGCTCCATGCGGGCGAGCACCTCCACCAGCGGCCGCTCCAGCGTCTCGTAGACGGTGGTCCGGCGCTCGGCGGCAAGGCGCGGTTTCAGCACCCGCCACAGCCTGAGCGTCACGTCGGCATCCTCGGCGGCGTAAGCCGTGGCCTGGTCGAGCGGCACGCGGTCGAAGGTGATCCGCGCCTTGCCCGTGCCGGTCACGGCGTCGAAGGAGATCGGCTCGTGGCCGAGATGCTTCACCGAGAGCGCGTCCATGCCGTTCGAGCCGAGGCCGGCATCGAGGGCATAGGACATCAGCATCGTGTCGTCATAGGGCGCCACATGGATGCCGTAGCGGGCGAGGACCAGCAGGTCATACTTGAGGTTCTGGCCGACCTTCAGGACGCCCGGATCCTCGGCGAGGGCCTGCAGCCTCTCCAGCGCCTCGCGCATCGGGATCTGGCCGTCGACCGCGCCGGAATCGAACAGCCCGGCCTCGCCGGTGCGGTGGGCGAGCGGCACGTAGCAGGCGGCATCCGGGCCATAGGCGAGGGAGAAGCCCACGAGGTCGGCGGCCATGGCGTCCAGCGCATTGGTCTCGGTGTCGAGCGCCACCACGCCGGTTTCGCGGGCGCCGGCGATGAAGGCGTCGAGGTCGGCGAGCGTGGTGATGCACTGGTAGCGCGAGCGGTCGATACGGGCGCCGCGCAGGCTCGCGGCGGTCCTGGCCGCAAGGCTTTGGGGCGAAGGCTGGCCGGGTTCGGCGAGGGCAGGGGAGGGCGCTGCGCCCTCGGCAGCGGGGGCCACGGGCGAGGCAGACGCGACGGCCGCCTTTGGGCCGGTGGCCAGCGCCGGATCAGGCTCGATCGCCGCGGCGTCGACGCCGTAGAGGTCGGCGACCTTGCGGGTGATGGTGGTGAACTCCATCGCCTTCAGGAAGGAGACAAGCGTCTTGCCATCCGGTGGGGCGAGGCCGGTCTCGTCGAGCGGGACCACCACCGGCACATCGCGGACGAGCTCCACAAGCTTGCGGGAGATCCGCACCTTCTCGATCACAGCGGGGTCGGTCAGTGTCTCGCGGCGCTTCGGCTGCTTGATCTCGTGAGCGCGGGCGAGAAGCGTGTCGAGGTCGCCATATTCGGTGAGCAGCTGGGCCGCCGTCTTGCGGCCGATGCCCGGCGCGCCCGGCACGTTGTCGGAGGTGTCGCCCTCCAGTGACTGGATGTCGACGATCTTCTCCGGCGGCAGGCCTTCCCAGTATTCGGTGACGTCGCCGACCTTGTCGGGCGGCACGTTCCAGCGCTCGAAACGGTCGCCATGGGTGAGCAGGCGCTCGGGGCGATAGCCGGGCTTGCCCTTGATGCCGCTCTCGGGGTCGTAGAAGGCGACGCAGGGGCGGACGAGCTGCATCAGGTCCTTGTCGGCGGAGATGATGAGCACGTCGGCGCCGCGCGCGCAGGCCTGTTCGGCATAGGTAGCGATGAGGTCGTCGGCCTCGTAGGTGTCCTGCTCGATGGCATGCAGGCCGAAGGCGCGGATGCAGTGCCGCATCAGCGGGAACTGCGGCACGAGGTCCTCCGGCGGCGGCGGACGGTGCGCCTTGTACTCGGGGTAGAGCTCCTTGCGGAACGAGTTCTCGCTCTTGTCGAGGATCATCGCGAGGTGGGTCGGCTTCACCCCCAGCGCGCCCTCCTCGACGAATTGCAGCACCTTGGTCGCGAACAGGCGCACGGCGCCCGTCGGCAGCCCGTCGGACCGGCTGTTGTATTTCCGGTCCTGGTTCATCGACTGGAAATAGGCGCGGAAGACGAAGGAGGACGCGTCGACGAGGAAGACGCGGTCGCCCTTGCCGACTGGGCGATGATGCTCGGTGTGCATGAAGGGGGCCTTGTTGATCGGCCGCCATTATGGACGGCGGCGCGGCTCCCGTCATGCCCTGGCGGACATGTCTGAAACGGCTGCTGACTCGCTGCGGGACAGAGCGGCAACCGCGTGGGTGTTGAAGGAGCCATCACTCCCCGAGGAGATGCATGGCATGAACCCGCCCCTTCCGAACCGTCCGCTCAAGGTCATGCTGCCGAAGCCGCCGAGCCGCATCGGCGCCTTCTTCGTCTTCCTCGGGGCGATGGTGCTCGCCGGCGGCATTGCCTGGCTGTCCGTGCCGGGGCTGGTGCGCGACGCCGCCATCCTCGGCGATGCCGAGCCGGCGACGCAGGCCCGATTCGTCTCGGGGCGCTGCAAGAGCAAGCTCGTCCTGCATTTCTGCGACATCACCTACAATCGCCGGGGACCGCAGGGCACGGTCCGCGAGGAAAGCCATGTTGGCTTCTTCGAGCTGCATGTCGGCTCGCGCTCCGTGAGCCTCCTGCAGAAGCGCGGCGATCCGAGCCTCGTCACCAGCGATATCGCGCTGGACCACTACTGGAACCGCGTCGTCACCGCCGGCCTCTTCATCCTGCTGTTCGGCGGCGGTGGGCTCGTCTCGCTCGGCCAGGCTTTGCGCCCGCGGCGGGATCCCAACGCCCTGTTCCGCGCCCTGTCCGGGCGGCTCATGGTCCCGGTGCTGGTCGACATGCGCGGCAGCGAGGCGACGGACAAGGCGAGCTGGTCCTGGCACTATGCCCCGCGCAGCGCCGGTCCGGCTTTGGGGCAGGGCTTCACCCTCACCCTCCCGGCCGGTGCCTATCCCTTCATGCTTGACGGCGAGGGCCGCACGGCGCTGGCGGTCACCGACGCCGCGGGCCAGGCGGTCCTCCTGCTCGACGAGGCGCTGTCGGTGATCGACCTCACCGATGGCGAGCGTGGCGCCCTGTTCGGCTGGCGGCAAGCCATGTGGGCGCCGCGGGCAGCCGAGCCGGCGCTGGCTACTGCCGGCGCTTAAGGCTCACCAGGCCAGGAGCCGGCGTCCCAGCAGGGCGCCGAGCCCGGTGAGGATGGTGATGGCGATGCCGTACCAGACCACGACGAAGAGCGGCGAATCATCGGTGCAGTGCAGGCCATAGGCGGTGGCGGCGATGGCGCCGGCGGCAAGGCCGGCGAGCGCTCCCGCCCGCACCGCGTGGCGTGGCGCGGCCTCCCGCATGGCGGCCAGGATCGCCGCCAGCGGAATGAGGCCGAGCAGCGGGATGGCGATGAGGCAGACGCCGGAGAAGCGGCCGATCATTCGCGTGGAGAGGTTGGCTGGGGCCTGGGTCGCGACCTCATGGCCGAGCGCCACCAGCAGGACCAGGACCGGCACGACGAGCACCCCGCGCGGCAACTCGGCCTCGGGGCGCGAGGCCGCCCGCACCAGCGCCATGGCGCCGACGGCGAGGGTTGCGACAGCCAGGATCTTCAGCGGGAAGAGCATGCCCGTGCTGGCCGCGGCGATGTCGTTGCGGATGCCGAGCGTCGGGACCATCAGCGCCAAGGCTGCCACGGCGGCGACGGCGAAGGCACTCGCAAGGCGACGGTGGATGTCGGGTCCGGTGGCCGCCGCGTCCCGCGCCAGGATGGCGACGAGGTCATCGGTCTTCATGGGGCCATTCGTCATGACGCTGCTCCTCATGGCCGCCTCACACCGTGCCGCGCAGCATCTTGGCAAGGCCTGCAAGGCCCCGGTGCAACGCGACGCGCACCGCGCCCTCGCTCATGGAGAGGGCGGAGGCCGTGTCCTTGGTGTCCTTGCCATCGACGAACATGGCGTGGATCACCGCCTTCTGGCCTGCCGGCAGGCCTTCGGCAAGCTTCACCACGTCGCGGGTGGCGATGCCGGGCTCGTCGGTTGGAGCGGCGATGACCTCGGACAGGTCGTCGATGTCGACATGGCCGGTGCCGCCGCGGCGGCGCAGGTGGTCGATGAGCTTGTGCCTGGTGATGGCGCGCAGCCACGGCACCAGCGGCTCCGTCGGGATCCAGCTGGTGCGCTTGGTGTGGACGGCGATCAACACCTCCTGCACGATGTCCTCCGCCTCTGCGGTGCCACGGCCGGCGCGTGCGAGGCCAGAGCGAGCGATGGTCCGCAGGAACGGGGTCAGCTCGCGGAGGAGGCGCCCATAGGCTGCCTCGTCACCCGCCAGTGCCGCCCGCATCCAGGCGCTCCACTCGTCGTTCCGGTCTCTCAAACGTGGCCTTCACTCATGGGTACGGCGGGACGGCCCCATTCGTTACACGCCGCAGCGCAACAGGAAAGCGTCGATGGTGCCGCTTGCGGCGGCCGCCGGTCTTCGTGCTGTTCCTGTCGGCTGGGCACGCCGGTCGAGGGATGATCCTCGCCGCCGGCTAGGCCGCGATGCCGAAGGGCTCGAGCGAAATCGGCCTGTCGAAGCGCAAGCCGACATCATTCTGGCCGACCCGGACGACCTTTGCCGAAATGAGCCGGCCGGCGGGCCATTCCAGCGTCACGCTGGCGCCGACCGTGCAGAAGGCCGCGCCCTGGATCTTCGCGCCGGACTCCGAGATGTCGAGAATCACCGTCGCGGCGCGCTGGCCCCCGGCGCTGACCACGACGGCCTCGCGGACCTTGTGGCGCAGGTGCTGGCGACGGTCGCCGAGATCGGACGCGACCGCGCTCAGGAAGCCGTCCACGGCGCGGGCCAGTTCCTCGGTCACGACGCCGAGCTCGTCCGACACGGTGTGCACCTCGCCGGCCTGGCGCGTCGTCTCGCCGATGGTGCCGCTGACGGTCTCGGCGCTGGCGGTGGCCTCCCGCGCCCCGGCCGCGGCCGAGCCGATGGCCTCGACGATGGACTGGGTGGAGGCGTCCTGCTCCGTCATCGCCGCCGACACGATGCCCGACGCCGACCGGATCTCGCCGATGCGGACGGTGATGCCTTCGATGGCGCTCACCGCCTGGCGGGTCGCGGTCTGCACCTGGGCGATCTCGCCGGCGATCTCCTCGGTCGCCCGGGCGGTCTGCTGCGCCAGTTGCTTCACCTCGCTGGCCACGACCGAGAAGCCACGGCCCGCCTCACCGGCCCGCGCCGATTCGATCGTGGCGTTGAGGGCGAGCAGGTTGGTCTGTTCGGCGATGGCGCGGATGGTGGCGACGACCGCGCCGATGCGATCCGTCAGCGCCGCCAGCTGGCTGATCTCGACCTGGGTCCGTTCCGCGACCTTGTTGGTGTCGTCGACCACGCTGGCGGTGCGCATCGTCTGCTCGGCGATCTCCTGGATCGAGGCCTTCAGCTCATCGGCCGCCTGGGCGACGGTTCCGACATCATCCGCTGCCGCGCTGGAGGCGGTGCGCGCCGCCTCGGCCTCGCGCGTCGCGTGGGAAGCGACATCGCTGAGGACGGCGGCCGAATTCCGCATGGCGGTGGTCTTGGAGCCCAGGCTGGCGAGATAGGTGGAGACCTGGGCCCTGAAGTCGGCAATGAGGCCTTCAAGCTGGGTCTGTCGCAGCCGCTCGCGCTCGGTCTCGGAGCGGGCCGCCTGTTCGAGGCGCAACCGGTCGAGCGCATTGGTGCGGAAGACGCCAAGAGCCGCCGCGAGCCGGCCGATCTCGTCGGCACCCGCCAGATGGTTGGCGGCGACGGACAGATCGCCTCCCGCCACGCGTTCCATGAGATCCGCGGTCTGGGCGACCCGGACCGACACCCTCATGATGAAGAAGTAGATCATGAAGGCGACCATGCCGAGGGCGAGGACCGTCACGGCGACGATGGTCGCCAGGGCCTGCCGGGATGCCGCGGTCATGTCGGCGGCGAGCGACACATTGGTGGCCACCGCCGCATCGATCATGGCGGTGGCATCGTCCAGCGCGCTGGTCGAGGCGTCGAAATAGGCCTTGAAGTCCATCGGGTACTGGCCGCTCGATCCCGCCGCATACATCGCCTGCCGGATGCGGTCATAGCTGCCGAAATAGTTGGCGCGCATCCGGTCGGCCGCACTCTTCAGCCGTGCGGCGATGAAGGGCCGCTGCAGGACGAACTGCGACAGTTCCCAGCTCTGCAGCACGCGGCCATGGGCAGAGGCCATCTCAAGGATCGCGGCCTGGGTGAGCGGGCCGCGCGTCAGCGCCGCGATGGCGAAATAGGTGCGCTCGCGCCCGCCATATTCACGCATCACCCAGGCCCGCTGCATCAGCAGGTCATGGGCGACGATCTCCGGCGTCAGGGAGCGGCTGTCGACCCGCAGGCGATCGGCATTGGAGAACATCTCCGCGATGGCCTGCTTGAGCGAATCGACCAGCTCGGCCGCATTGGCGGTGCGCGCAGTGCGGGGCAAGGTGAGGTCGCGATCGGCCTTGTCCCGGATCGCCGCGATCTGCCGGCGCAGCGCCGTCATCCGATCGATGAATTCCTGGCGGCTGGGGGCAAAGTCGTTGCTCGCAATGTGCTGCTCGAGCCGGTTGAAGAGGTCATCCGCCTTGCCCTGCTGGGTCCGGCGCAGGTTGGCGAAGTCTGCCGGGAACGGCGCGTCGAGGGCGAGCCCGACCTGGGTGAGCGAGCGCTCGAACGACAGCTCGACCAGGCCGCGCGTCAGGTATCCGAGAGCCTCGACAGAACGGGCGGCGCGTTCGCTGGCCTTGAGCCTCGCATATTCCTGCCAGACGCCGGTCGCCGCAAAGCCGACAACGGCAATACCCAGGACACCACACAACGCCAGACTGAT
Organism: Phreatobacter oligotrophus; assembly: GCF_003046185.1. Lineage (NCBI taxonomy): Bacteria > Pseudomonadati > Pseudomonadota > Alphaproteobacteria > Hyphomicrobiales > Phreatobacteraceae > Phreatobacter > Phreatobacter oligotrophus. Next base: position 3,436 of record NZ_PZZL01000024.1, on the reverse strand, counting down.
CTGTTTGATCGACCGCAACATCTATATTCCCCAACGGAAGAGTGGGGCCATAAGCAAACAGTCGAGTTAATGGTCGGTTGGCGCATAATATACGGCGCTGAACTGCGACGTTATGTCCGGTATATCCAGCGCGCAGAAGGTTTGTCTGTTCGCCTGTTGCAACCAGACTCTGGCGCGGGCTGCGACAGAACCGGCCGCACGGCCCTGCAGACCCATCGCACGATGGTGCTGCCGCAAAGACGTCTGTTTGACGTTACGGAAGTCTCCACCGCGCCGGCAACGGGTCGTCACGCGACCAGGTCGCCGAGGACGCGGCGGTCCTCGTCATCGAGGTCCACCCGCCGGCCGCTGCGGATGAGCTCGGAGAAGCCTTCGTTCGGGGTCATCACCGTCAGCGTGTAGAGCTTACCCGCCCCGGTATTCTCGACGATGTGCTCGGCGCCGGGGCTGACGAGGATCGCATCGCCCTTCTTCACCGGCGTCGCCTTGCCGTCGCAGCGCGCGATGCCCTCGCCTTCCAGGACGTAGAAAAACTCATGCGCCGCCGCATGGGTGTTCGGCGGGGTAGCGCCGCCGACGCGGAAGATCTCGATGAGGAAGATGGCTTCGCTGCCTCCCCGCTGGGGGTCGAACAGCACCGCGAAGTAGTTCGTGTCCGTCGGGCTGATCTGGAACACGTCCGCGAGGCGGGCATTGGCGAGCATGGAGCTCATCGGTGCGGGTCTCCTCGTGCCGGGACGATCTGGCCCGCGATCTCGCCGCATGCCGTCCGCTGCTGCAAGCGCATGTTGGGGACCACAATTTATTTCCTTGACCCCCATTGAATTTGTTCACTTTTTCTCACGGGCTAGGCAATGTTCTTTCCTTTGATAGCAAAAGATTAGCCTCAGAATGCATCCTTGCAACGCCAGAAAAAAAGGCCGGGGAGGGCCCCGGCCTTTGACTCAGAATGAAGTACCTTCACTTGGTACGTCCGATCGTCGGTATATTTCTGCATTGAGTTGCGCCGGATCGAATGCGCGATGGACATTGCGATTGACGAGCCATTTGCGGAGCTCGGATCTTGTAAGGTTGAGGCTTTCGGCCAGTTCCCAAGCCAGCACATAGGTGCGCTCGAACTGCTCAATAGCTTCATAGGGGATGACCTTGATCATACCCTTGTGGATGGGGTGGCGAGCCTCTTGTGTCGGCAGGTAGCCGGCACCGATCAGGTCCCTAAGCACCGCGTAATCCATCTTCCAGTAGGCGAGCAACTCATTCGCCGGCAGACCGGGCAGAGGCTCGCCCCGCGTGAGGGCCTTGGCTTCTTGAACGCTGAACTCGAGCCCGTCGAGCCGTCGATTGCCTGGACGGCAGGTGACCCCGTTCATCTCGCCTGCAATGACGGCTTTGAGGACCACAGCAATAGAGGCGTTGGCCCTTTTGCCGATCCGATCCAGCCCCACAAATCCGTCTGGGGTAGCGGGCGTGGGTGTAGCCGCGTCCAGCAACCTGGTGAGGAGCGCCTCCAGATCGATCCTGCCGAACCTGTATTTTCTTGAGCTGCGGGACGCGTAGTGGGGCTGGATCAAGCGAGCCTTTAAGAGGGTATTGAAGTGGCTCCGGGAGCAGCCCAGCAGCTCCTCGACGGCCTTCTGTCCCACCACCTCAGCGAGGTTGGCGGCCCAAGCCTCGACCATCGCCGCAGGCATCGGCATGTCGCCGTTCTGGGCGTCGGACTTCAGGAAGCCGTTTTCCCGGAGATAGCGGCGCAGGGTTGTGGGGTGCATCCCTGTGACCGCTGTCAGTGTGGCAACGCTGTGGACCCTACAGGTGTCGACCGGTCTTCCGAGGAGCAGTGCTCCCCGGTCCATCGGAATGGTGTCCAAGACAAACGCTCGGACGCGGTCGAGAACAGGCTGATAGGCCTCCTGGGAAACTGCATTTGTCAGGAAGCTGAACAGGTGTTTCCCCAGCCTGTGCTGGGGCCCCTGTTTTGACATTCGCGGGCCGGCACCCGCCTCGATGTCGGCGAGGCTCTGTTCGAGGCCGCCGCGAGCGACCAGCGCCTGGAAACCCGTGTCGCAGGCTTTGATGATCTCGTCGTCGGTGACTGGCTCATGGGCGTTGGTACCGTGGAGGAGCGTCTGCCCGAAGAATGGCATGACCCGCATGGCGACGTGCATGGGCAGGTCATTCACTTCACCGCCACTCTCCGGGGGACCATGCATGGCCCGCTCCATGAGGTAGAGTTCGAATTTGCCAGGCGAACGTTCGGGGGGCGGGTGACACGCCGTCTCTGAGCTCAGGAAATCCTCCATGAGCAAGGACCACTCGTTGAACATGGCATCCTTGCCGGTCCCGATATCGACGAGCCCGACCTCGTGAATCGGGCACGTGTACACCGACGCAAGGCACCACGAGGTCCGGATCGAGACATCCCAAACGGCTCCGTGAGCGAGCTGTTCCTTCATGCACATGACGCACCCGCGCAAGCGGGTACGACGAAGCGAGTCGCGGACCAGGTCCTGGCCGTTCAGGGTATACAGACGTCCCTCCGTATGCCGGACCGTTGCGGCGAGAAGAGGAGCCGGGTCGGCCCCTCCGTAATCGGCGATCCGATGGACGGCATCTGTGGAACCCTTGATGACCTCCTGGCGCGGGATACCGATGTCCGTGCAGAAGAAGCGCAGGGGCAGGTTGATGCGACGCGCGAGCCGACAGGCATAGGCTTGTGCAGGCTCGTCGGCTTCGACGGGCAAGGGGGTGAGACGGTACGTCATCAAAAGCCCCCCCGGCCAACGGCAAGGCGGTCCAGGGGCGTGGCCGTGCTGACCGCTCCGGCGATCGGAAGTCGCGCCCATTCGGGCGTGATGAACGGGTTGTCTTGAGGCTCGCAGTCCGTGTCGGCCGCGTAGGCTGACGCGAAATTGTTGATCGTAAGGGTGTTGGCATTGGTGATCAACGCGTCTTCGACGGCAGCGATAATAAGCTTGCAGACCTCGCCGAACGTGTAGGCACAGGCGTGCATAACGCGAAGGGCAAGGTCGGCCGTGACCTCACACTCAAGAGAGGCATCGGTTGCATACTTGCCGATGAGCCCCTCGGTGTCGTCCGCGTCTCCATCGACGAGCCGACGACCCTCGACGAAGATGGTGCGCCGGCTAAGCTGACGATCCTGAAGCACAACTTCCTTGATGCGCGACGTGCCGGAGAGCACCAGCCCAAACGGGTAGCTACCCTGGGTGACGCGCTTCCAGAAGTCGCGGTTGCCTGCGAGCTTCATCTCTGACGCTGAGTTCAGCGCGTGCTGAGCCTCGTCGATGAGCACGATGTGCACGCCGCTATGGGGCAGAACCGATTCGATCCGGGAGACCAGACTATGATCTCGAAAGTTCTCGCGGGTCACGCTGTGTCCGAGCTGCGATAGCATCGCCGCCCCCATCGCCCCGACAGT
>NZ_PZZL01000023.1 GCF_003046185.1 Phreatobacter oligotrophus | reverse complement strand
GGCCTCACCCCAAACGAGTTTGCAACCCGGTCCAGACAGGACCACATGGAGAACAGAGTCCAGTTATGAACGAGGGCTGATCGGGGGCAACGTCAGAATCGCCAATGACGGACGGTGCCCAACTTGACCACCTTCGGTGGGCGGCCATCGACGACATCATCACGTAGAGAATCTTCAAGCCATCGGAGCAGAACGGGTTTGGCACCATTGTCTCATGCTGAAGACGATGGCTGCGTCGTCGCCTACCTCATCAGGCATGGCTAGCAAATGTGTGGCGAGCACGCGGTAGGCTTGATGGGGAAGAGCTTAGCAAACAAGTTCGATCATGTTCTGTATGATCTTCGACAAGCAAGGACAAGTCGGCAGGGCGAGGGTGAGCGGCAGCGCACCAGATGGCCCGTCGAGCCCTGCCATTCCAGCGCTATTAGACAACGAAGATAAGCCGGCTCCGGCGCAACTAAGATCCGCCGAACCGTTCCCTTGCAGTCTGACGCAACACGTCAAGCTTAACTGTGATCTTTGCCCAACTGACCTTTCGATGGCGGAGGGTGTCGACTATTTCGCAAGGTGGTCGCGGTGCGCCTCGGCCGTGGCGTTGAGCGATCCAGGAGCAGCGAGCAGACGGTGAGTAGGCCATATCGCAGTGTCGAAATCCTTTGGCAATGTCGCTTGGCCCCACATGAAAAGTTGGCAGGCCTCCACATCGTAAAACCCTGTGTATGCTGCAAAATATCCTGTAAATTGGAAACGGAGTTATTGCTTTGAGCGCGGTCCCAGGTAAGCCCAGACGATCCGACTCAACCGCCAGCAGGGAGCCTTTAAGCGACCATCATAATATCGCCAGCACGTGCCGCATAGTCGAGCGCGTAGGCGAGCTCGCCGGGTGTCTCGGCGTGGACATGAAAGAGCGGCTGTCCGCGGTCGACGTCGTCGCCAAGCCGCACCTCCATGAAGACGCCGGCAGCCTTGGCGCCGGGCGCGCCAGCGAGCTTGGCAAGCCGCGCTAGTTTGCGATTGTCGATATGAACGATTCGGCCTGCGCGCGGCGCAACCAATGGATAGACGTGGCGCGCCTGCGGCGGAGTGCGCAGTCCGCCCTGCGCCTCACAGATGGCTTCGAACTTCTTCCACGCTGCGCCGCCGGCAAGCGTCGAGAGCGCCAGCGCTGCGCCGCTTCCCTGGCTGGCCTTGCCGCCAATTTCCAGCGCCGCGCCCGCCAGCGTGACAGCCCGCTGGCGCAGGTCATCGGGCGCGTCGGATTTGTTATGCAAAACGGAAAGCACATCGAAGGCTTCGAGCGCCGGACCGATGCCACGGCCGACTGGCTGCGAGCCATCGGTTTGAAGGCATCTGGCGGCAAGGTTAAAGCGCGCAGCCACTGCGGTCATGCGCTCGGCAAGGCGGTCAGCGACGTCTTTACCGCGCACCTTCGCGGTTGCGCCGACCGGGATATCGATGACCACGTGTGTCGAGCCTGCAGCGATCTTCTTCGAGAGGACGGACGCAATCAACTGACCTTCAGTATCGATATCCAGTTCGCGCTCCACCCGCACGAAGATATCGTCGGCCGGGCTGAGGTGGACCGCACCGCCCCAGGCAATGCAGCCCCCTTCCGCCTCCACCACGCGCCGGAGAGTCGCGATGTCGAGATCGACAGGCGCCAAGGTTTCCATCATATCGGCCGTACCGGCCGGCGAGGTGATCGCGCGCGAGGAGGTCTTGGGCATGACTAGGCCGTTCGCGGCCACGATCGCCACGACAATCGGCGTGGTGCGGTTGCCGGGAAGCCCGCCGATGCAGTGTTTATCGACCACGATCGCGGCATCCCAGCGCAGGCGGTCGCCGACATTCACCATTGCCCTCGTCAGACTAACCGTTTCCTCTTCGTCCAGCGGCAGCGCGGCGCTCGCGGTCAGGAAGGCGGCGAGGTGCACGTCGGTGTAGCGGCCGGCGACAACATCCCTCACGATCTCCGAGAAGGCGGTCGTATCCAGACGATTGCCATAGATACGCCGCCGCACATCAGCGAGCGAATCCATTGCGGGTGGATGGGAGACCCTGACCTCGTCGCCTTCCGCGACGCCAAGAAGGTCCCAGGCAGTTTCCGACAGCCCGATCTCATCGAGAGCCAACATAGATTCGCCTTCGATCTGAAAAAGAGTCGCCTGGACCTGGCGCCTGCCATTGGCCACGAGAACCTGAGAGCGCGAAGCAAATCCCTCGGCCCGGCAGACGTGACAGTCGGCACGCATGACTACGATCGCCTGGTGCTGGCTATGCAGCCGGAGGCGGCGTACACGGTGCCTTGGTTGATCGGCACGAGCAGTGCTATCTGTCGTCGTCATAGATCGAAGATCTGGTTCTGACGTGGCACAGCGGCATCCCACCCAAGTTCGCGATCAATCCGCACCCGCAGCGCTTCGGCGGCGTCGGCCTCGCCATGGACGATGAAGACGCGAGACGGAGCGCGGCGGAAGCCGGAGAGCCAGCGCATCAGCTCGTCGGCATCGGCATGTGCCGACAGCATCGACAGGTCATCGACTTCCGCCCGAACCGGGATCCATTGGCCATGGATCCTGATGTCGCGCGCGCCCTGAAGCATAGCCCGTCCTCGCGTTCCAGCAGCCTGGAACCCCGAGAACAGGATCGTGTGCTTGGGATCGGTCGCGAAGGCTTTGAGATGATGGAGGACGCGACCTCCCGTCGCCATCCCGCTCGCCGATACCACCACCTTGGGCCAGGGGCTGGTCGAAATCGCCTTGGAGCTTTCCACATCGCGCTTGTAGGTGGCGATGCGGCAGATCGCGTCGCATTCACTCGAAGACAGTTGGTGATCGTCGTGGTGGGCGTGGAGCAGGCCAGTCGCTTCGATCGCCATCGGGCTGTCCAGATAGATCGGGACGCTCGGAAGGCGGCCGGCGGTTTGCAGGCGCCACAGATGATAGAGTAGCGACTGTGCCCGTCCGACCGCGAAGGCCGGGATGACCACTGTGCCACCGCGCTTGATGGTGCGCTCGATGACATTGCCAAGCGCTTCGGTGGGATCCGTCACATCGTGGGTACGATTTCCGTAGGTCGATTCAACGACGACGTAATCTGCTTCGGCGATAGCGGCTGGGTCTGGAAAGATTGGATCGCCGTAGCGACCGAGGTCCCCTGAAAAAGCAATGCGGCGGCCGCCCCATTCGATCTCGGCGCTGGCGGCTCCGAGGATGTGGCCGGCGTAGCGAAACCTCACGGTCGCACCACCTGGGAGCGTCTTGACCGTGTTGAAAGGAACAAGCGAAAAGAATTCCATGGCGCGTTCGGCATCACGCGCGCCGTACAGCGGCAGCGCCGGCTTGTGTTTGGAGAACCCTTTCCGATTGGCGTACTCAGCGTCCTTCTCGTTGAGGTAGCCGCTGTCCTTGAGGATGAGCTCTGCGACATCGCGTGTCGCCGCGGTCGCGTAGATGCGGCCACGAAAGCCGTCACGCACGAGCTTGGGTAAGTAGCCCGAGTGATCGAGATGAGCATGGGTCAAGACGACGGCATCGATGCTCGACGGCGCGACCGGCAACGGTTCCCAGTTCAGCTCGCGAAGGTTCTTGAGGCCTTGAAATAGACCGCAATCAATCAAGATGCGCTTGCCGCCGTTGGTGAGGAGATGTTTGGAGCCGGTGACAGTGCCGGCGCCGCCGAGAGAGGTCAGAGTCAACATTGCGAACTTTCAGAATGTGAAGGCGGCCAAATCCGCCGGATCGCCGCGTCCGTCGAGCGCGCCTTGCTCGGTCGAGGAGAGAATCTCGTCACGCTTCCAGCCGCCGAGAGTGCCCGCAGCGTCCACCAGATGCGCCCAGCTGCAGCGGTTGGCGAACAGCATGCTGGCAACGTCCAACGTACCACCCCGGCTGATATAGCCGCGCGCGACAGTCCTTTGGGGGCCGGAGTCGATCCGCCGCAACAGGCCGAGCATTGGTTCCGGTCTCGTGTGAGACGCGATGACTCGCAGCAGCCCGGCCGGGAACAGCGCTGCAATATCCTCCTCGCTGGCTGTGAAGGCGGCTTCGATGGAATCGCGGGGGATTCGGAATCGGCCTGGCTCCGAGAGAGCGGTTACGAGAACGCGGCGGCCGCGCGCCTTGAGGCGATGTGCTGCCTTGAGCACCTCCTCGAGCTGGTAGGCGCCGATGGCGACGAGTTGCAACTCGGCGCCGTCGCGCTTGCCTTCGATGTGAGCGGCTCCGTCGGCAATGAACTTGAGCGCAGCCTCGCCACCGAGGCGATGCGGCATGTCGCGCTTCGACACGATAAGGCAAGCCACCTGTCCGCGGCCTTGATAGACGGCTCGCAGGGCGGCCATAGCGCTATTGGTGTCTACGGGAAACAGCACGCGCGCCGTGTCGGACATCTCACCGAGCAGCGCCTCGCCAATGGTCGGGTCCTGATGCGACTGCTCGTTCTTGGAATTCTCCCAGGTGTGGGACGTGACGACGAGCGGGACGGATATCCAGCCCGGCTCCTGGCCGACCTCACGCTGGCGACGAGCGAAGACGATCTCCTGACGCAGCCCGCCCAGCATCTTCATGGCGAAAGCCTCATAGCTGACGATCAGGTTGACGCCTCCTTTGTTGGCAAGCGCTGCGCCTGCAACCGCTTCCTCGTTGAGCGCGGTGATGACCGCCCCATCCACGGCATCGGCGACGTTGGGCTCTGAAACGTTCACCCGGTGGCGCAGCCTGTCGAGGGTTGCACCCATATGGTTTGAGCGCAGCTCGTCGGGGTTGCCGACACGGGGCCGTAGGCCGGGGTTCGCATCGATGAGGCGGACGAACCAGCGGTCGATAGCGTGCATCGCGCAGTCGGGCGGACTGCCGGCCGCGGTCCAATCAGGTTCGGGGAGCACTGGGGCCGCAGGTCGCCGCAGCGCGAGGGGGTGCCGGCTTTCGGGCGCGCGGCCCTGCTTGCCATGGACGGCGATCGCTGCGGCGGCTTGCTCAATTTCGTCCGGCGGCACGAACAGCGCGCGGGCCGCATCGTTGAAGGCAGTCCTTGCTGCTTTGTCCTGTGCGGGATTGCCGCCAAGCGGCAGATTGTGCGCGGCATTCGTGCCCGCGCCTGGAAAGCCGAACCCTTTGACGGTTTCGGCGATCACATAAGGAACAGGCGCCGGATAGGAATGCGCCGCATCCGCGGCGAAACTCTGGAGTCGGCGCTCGGCTTCCAGGATGGCCCATGCGAAGGCGGCTGGATCGCGGCCGTCGACGATGAAGGGATCAAAGCCGTTGAGCTTGAGATGATCGGCAAGCCATGTGGCGCCGCCCTGCTGCACGATCTGGACACGCTCTTCGATACGCCGCCCGTTGAGAACCATGACCGGGATAACATGGCCCGAATCTTCCGCGCGCCACCAGCGAGGCGTCCAGTCCGAACCGCGCTGTTCCTCGAAGGCGCCGTCGCTCAGGAACGCCACGAGGCTTTCGCCGGGGAGCGGCATGTGCACGTACTGTACTTCGGCGAAGCCGAGATAACCGCCCTCTGAGATCGCGCCGGCGGTATTCGGTCCGGCGTGGCTGCCCAGCGGCACAGCAGGAGCGCCGTCGGGGCCGATCTTGTATGAGTAGAAGTCAACGGCGAGCTGCGACAATCCCTTCTCGCTACGATCATAGCGACCCGCCTGCGCTGGCGAGACATCGCCGGTAAGGGCGTTGACGGCCTCGATCGCGGCAACACAATGGCCTTGGCCCATCAGCCAGGAACGCGTCGTCGCTGAAATCGCGTTGGCCGTCAGATAGCCGACAAAAGCCGGAACCATGTTGAGGGAGCCGCCCGTATGTCCTTCCGGCGTGGCCTTGAACGCGTCCGCCGGCAGAGGCGCGCCCGAGAGATCGACGCGCTTGGCGTAGGTCATGTGGACCACGGTCCACATGGCGGCGGAGGCAAGGCGGTCGGCGGCCGCCAGCAGCCGATAGAGCATTTGCGGGTCGATGCGGCCTGACGCAGCCAGCGCCCGTACGCGCTCGACCGTCTCTTCGCGATGGACAATCGGTCCATGCCCCTTGCGCCAAATATTGAACATCTCGGAATCTGTGCCGCTCATGCTACTTCACCGCCTTTTTGGATCTGGTTTCGGGAGGCGGCACTTTCACCGCGCCCCGCTTGTCCAGGATGGCGGGTCGCTCGCGGGAAAGGAATCGAGACCGGCCCGCTCCACCTCATCCAGAGGCTCGGGCGGACGCCGGTGCCGGACGAGGTCTGCCGACGATGGAGCGCTCGATCCGAGCGCGTTCGCAACCAGCGGCGCAAGGCCGATGGCATTGCTCTCATGAGGAACAGAATCTGTCGAAACGATCCGGCTGCAAAGCGGCGCAAGGCGCTGGAAAGAATCTTCGGCAAAAATGCCATGCACAACGACCACCACGGGTCGCGCAAAGCCTTGAAGCGGAAGTTTGCGAGCGGCTTCGATCAGCGTGCGGCCGGACGAGGCGATGTCGTCGACCAGCACCGGCTGCCGGCCGCGCCATCTGGACAGATCGGGCAATTCGACGTCGACATTGCGATCGCCATGCCGGATCTTGCGCAGCACCGCGTGTGGGGCGCCAATGCGTGCGGCGATAGCCGATACCCATTGCCCGCTCTCTTCGTCGGGACCGACGAGAAGAGGATTGTTGACTTCCGCGGCAATCCAATCCGCCAGAAGTGGCGCCGCATGCATCGTATCCGTCGGGATCGTGTAGAGCGCCGAAAGAGTCGAATATCGGTGCAGATGCGGATCGACGGTGACCAGCCGGTCGAAGCTCGACGAGACGAGCCGCGCGAAGCTCTTCGACGTCACCGCCTCACCCGACTGAAAACGGCGGTCCTGCCGCATATACGCGAGATAAGGCGCGATCAGAGTGACCTCTCGCGCGCCAAGCGCCCGCGCGGCATCTGCCGCGAAGATAAGGCGCAAGAAGCCATCATCGGGCCTTGCGAGGGTGCAGACCAGATCGACCGCCTGACCTGAAACGTCAGACAGGATACGGACGTAGGACTCGCCATCCGGAAATTGCCGGGTTTCTATGGGGCCGAGCTCCCAATGCCCGGCTGCTGCCAGATGCTGCCCAAAGGCTTCGTTGCCCGGCAGGGAAAGGATCAGTCGAGGAGCAGATCCCGGATTGTCTTGTTTTTCTGTCATCCTTCCTCGACTCTAGAATTTGCCGAAACTGGGTGATCGCTACCCCAATGATGCCGCCGGTCGCTCATTTCCGACAAGGGGAATTACCACAAAGCAGCGGTTCAAGATATGACTGGGATCATTCCAGAGCGCGGCTGGAGCGGTAACACTTACTTAATGTCGGCGTCTGCCGAATGCTCCAGCCAAACGCCCAAGCATCCTTGGCAAGAGGACGATCAACAGCGCCCCCAGCAACCAAATCACTATGGCCGCCGGTTTCAAGATGATCCTGAGCAAAGCGACGGCTTGCTCGACGAGACCGCTGGATTTCAGGCTGTCGATCGCGACGCCGACCTCTTTGCCGACGCCTATCGCGCTTCCGGCGTCCTTCCCCGATTGCAACACGGCGCTGCCGCTGGTCGCAAGCCACGACAGGACGATATCGAGTGCGACATATCCAACGTACACAACGACCGTCCATGCAAGGAGGCCGAAGATAACGACAACCCACGAGATCGGCGCTCGCGGCGGAGTATCATTCGAGTAATCGGATCCGGGCGCCGGATATCGATTTGACCCAGGACCCTGTCGGAAAGCACCCTTATCCCAATTGTTGTGGCCCACGTCGTCCTCACTCGTTCACTGCGGCAAACTTCTCGATAGAATCAAAACGGCTGCCTCGCTTCGGCTCCCTGAAGCACTTCGTCCTCGATCTGGATCGTCACGTGCGTCAGGCCAAAGCCAGTTTTCAGCGCCTCCTGGGCTGCGGCCAATATCGTCCTCGCTGAGGCGGTGTCAGTCACGACAAGGTGGCCGCTCATCGCATCGGCGCCGGACGTGATGGTCCAGACATGGAGATCACGAACGGCAAGGACGCCCGGAATCTCGAGAAGCCTCTTTTCAAGCAAGGCTACGTCGATTTCCGGCGGCGTGCCCTCCATGAGAATATGGATCGCTTGCTTGAGCAGGATCCACGTGCGCGGGACAATGAACAGCCCGATGCCGGCGCCGATGATCGGATCGACTAGTTGCCAGCCGGTCAGAACCACCACGATTGCAGCCACAATGACGCCGAGCGAACCGAGCATGTCCGCCAGCACCTCGAAGTAGGCGCCTTTGACGTTGAGGCTCTCCGCCGAGCCGGCGGAGAGCATTTTCATGCTGATCAGGTTGACGATAAGACCGGCGACCGCGACAACCAGCATCGGACCGCCGATGATCTCCGGCGGACTGAGAAATCGCTGATAGGCCTCGTAGAGGATATATACAGTCAGAAGGAGGAGAACCACGGCGTTGGTGAGCGCCGATAACACCTCCATGCGGACATATCCAAAGGTATTCTGTGGTGTCCGCGGCCGTTCGGCGAACCGGATCGCGATCAAAGCCAATGCCAGGCCGCCAGCATCCGTGAGCATGTGGGCTGCGTCAGCGAGGAGAGCGAGGCTGCCGGTCCACAAGCCGCCAATGACCTCGACAACCATAAAAGTGGTGGTGAGGGTCAGCGCAATGTACAGCCTGCGCTTATGACGCCCCGCTGCTGTCGCGGTAGATACTGGGTCGCTCGCTGAAACCCCTGCGGCCATATAACCCTCTTGCGCCTAGCATTCAGTCGTTGGGACGGCGCGCCTCAAGCATCAGCTCTTGCTTGTACAGCCTCGGGCACGGATGCAGATTCTTTTCTACGATCACTCTCATCCCAACCGGGGCATAACGCCGCTCTCCTGAGAACGCACGAAGCCGTCAGCCTAACATGTTCACCGATCGGACGTCGGCGCGAAGACAGGACTCACTTTCCCTCAGGATTTGCTCCGGCCACCGCCGTACCGCAAGAGCGGCAAAATTTAGAGTTGGCTGGAATTGACGCATTGCACTTCGAACACGCCGCCTCGGACGATCCGAAGCGCTGGCCACAATTGGCGCAAAAACGGCTGTCCGGCGCGTTGTCAGAGCGACAGCTGGGACACACAAGCACCCGCTGTTGCGCGGGCGGCGGCGATTGATCCCAGTCCGGATTCTGCTGATTGCCCCAAGGCGCACCACGATCGGGCCCTCGGCCGTACCGGTCTCCGTGGCCGCCTCCATGATGACCGCCTCCATGGCCGCCGCCATACCTCCGGCCAAACAGACGGTCGAGAAAATGCGAACCCACAGCAACCTCCTACGAGTAAAAGTCTGCCAACATGAAATAAGGCGCCTGTCCAATCTTGACAACCGCCGAGAACCGGTCCCGCCGCCAAGTGTACGGGCTCCGCAATTGAAAGTCAATTGCAAACCCCGGGATTTTTTAGCTAGAATCTCGCATTCATTTTGTAACATTCCGTTCGCTCGGAACGAATAGAGGATTCTTGGCCGAGCGGTAGCCAATCATTGACAGGGGCCGGAAGAGGCTGGGCACGGAAAACCTCTTCGTCGTGTCACAGAGTAACAGGAACCCGTGCACGAGCACTATTGTTCTGGTGTCCGTTGGCGATTGGGAGATGACGATGAGATTTGCAGCCTTGAATTGGGTGGAAATGGGCTCCCACTTGGTCGACTTGGCTATCGCCTACATTTTGGCATTGCCTATTGGATGGGAGCGCGAAAGTCAGGAGCGCAGCGCTGGTCTGCGAACCTTTCCGCTCGTCGCGATTGCCGCGTGCGGTTTTGTGCTCGTCGCGATCCGCGTCTTGGGCGAGACCTCGATGGGTCAGGCTCGGATTCTCGAAGGTCTAATAACGGGAATAGGATTCATCGGCGGAGGCGCAATCCTGAAGCGCGGAGATCATACGTCCGGCACAGCCACAGCGGCTAGCTTGTGGGCAACAGGGGCGCTCGGGGGAGCTGTTGGCTACGGTCTCTATGATATTGCCCTGATCCTCAGCATTGTAACCTTCGCAACTCTCCGCTCTCTTGCCCCTCTGAAAAGCATGATCCAACCCTCAACACCCAACGATGGCAAAAGCTAATATTTTGACGCGCGTCCACGCCAGAAACCGTCAACGAAATAACCAAGATATTGGGCGGCGGACAGATGTCGCACTCAAATCTTTCGGCGTGCGTGCACCTCGCACGCGATGCTAGTTGGTCAAATCTGGCGCGTCTTCGCCCAGAGCGGTGGCAAGATCTATCAAATGGTCTTGCTCATCGAGCAAGATCTCGCGGATGTGCTCCGCGATAGCGAATTCGCCCAATGTTTCACACTGACGGATCCGCTCGCGATAGTTCTTGATTGTGTCGATCTCGTTCTGAAGATCTGCCCGCAATATCTTCTCCGCGCTATCGGATACTTCGATGGGTTTTGGAATCGTCGTTGGTGTAGCGCCGAGATAATCAATTTGCCGAGATATCGTCAGCGCGTGTCTAAGCTCTTCCGCGGCGTGCTTTTGTAGCTGATCCGCAATGCTCATATACTCAGCACCCTTGAGCACTTGCGAATAGACAACGTACGCGATAATCGCTTGGTATTCGCGAGCCAAGTCTTCGTTCAGCAGCGCCGCCAGCTTCTCGCGTGTAATTGAAGGTCTGTTGTCTGACATTTACCCGCCCAATGTGCGTTATTCGGCATAGACAACGCTGCGGTGTTATTTGGGTTCCTTTCGAAATAAGCCCGGTTACAAAGATGTGCGAGAGACACCCCATGAATCGCGCGAGTTTGCCAGAAACGCTTTGATCGAGAGAGGTACAGCTAACAGGGCAGCTTTTTTTGCAGTAATCGCTGATTGCGCCTGCTTATAATTATTTTCAGCGTTACATTTCCACGCCCGTCCGAGCCAAAAGTAGAGCCTGCGGATTTGCGGATTGTCCAAGTTCGCGCGCAGCGCCACTACGATTAGAGGGTGATCAGCTCGACCAGACTTTCGATGTCTGACGATTCGCCTTCTCAAGGCACGAGCCGGCAAAGCTAATGATGCCCGTGGTGCTGCAAATGACCCCCGAAATTATGTCCACTGGAAAGGTGCCCACCTAAATGGTGACCGTAATAGCCACCTAAATGGTGACCATAATAGAGCGGCACATAGACGGGATAGGAGTACGCGGCGTACGGATAAGAGCCGATCGGGTATCCCCTGTAGCCACGATATGCGTAATGCCGATGTCGGTGGCGGTGTTTGCGGGAATGAACTTGTTGGAATAGGTCCCCTCCGATGGACGCACTCGGCGCCAGAGATTTAGGAGCGGCGCCGGGCAAAGCGCTCGCCGCATTGGAATACAAGAGGCACGCCGAGGCCGCGCTGATCCCGATTATGAGAAGTTTCCGCATCATCACCTCCTTTAGGTATCGTACAATCAAAGACTCTTGCGCAGCTCCGAAGGTACGACGCTTGACATCGCGGCTTATGCCCGACGTCAGAGACAGCAAATAAGCTTTTTTCATGCCGCCTCCGACCACAAACGAAACGAGCCACGGCAGTAAGGAAAACGGCAATCTTCGCATTGGGTTCCAACCACAATTATGCGTGGATCCCCAACAGTTCGCTCAGCCGAAGGCTGAGGGCGGCCGGGAAATCCGGGCAAGTACCGCGCGGAGCCTTGATCGCCGCCCCTCGCGGAATCTCCCTAAGCCGACTATTGCCCGCCGAACCGTTCCTACGCAGTTTGGCAGGACACGCCGAGGGGGCTCTGCAATCTTTGCCGAGCTTACCTCTCGATGGCGGAGCGTGTCGACGATCTTCGCGAGATGCTCGCGATGCGCCTCTGCTGTGGCGTGGAGGGGTCCAAGGGCCGCGACGAAACGATCAGTCGGCCACGTCGCCGGATCAAAATCCCGCGGCAGTGCAGCAGTGCCGGACATGAAAAGTCGGCCCGCTTGGACGCAAGCGTCGCAAATATGGACGCCGCCCGGCCCCGCGGCCAGCTTAGCGACCTCGCGTTCCGATTTCCCGCAGAATGAACAGCATAGCTTGCGCCGCACGATGAGCCCTCCTGTCAGGACATCCCTGACTGTAAGGGATGTCCTGACAAGATCCAAGGCTCAGTCGTTCCATCACGGCTGGAATAGCCTTCGTATCTTTCGCCGACTCCCGTATCCGCCCATATTGCCCGGGCGGCTCCTCCGGTGGGGAATACGCCGAGCTGCTATTGTCTCCTGTCGCGATACGCGAGTAGCCGCAGCGCGTTGACGACGACCACGAGCGTCGAACCCTCATGCACCGCGACTGCCGCACCGATGCTGAGCCCCAGGATCGTCGCGGGCACCAGGAGCACGACTACGCCGAGGCTGATGAACACGTTCTGCAAGATGATCCCGCGGGTATGGCGGCTGAGGCCCACAGCAAAGGGCAGGTGACTGAGATCGTCGGCCATCAGCGCGACGTCCGCGGTCTCCAGAGCGACGTCGGAGCCGGCCGCGCCCATCGCGATGCCAACCGTGGCGCTCGCCATTGCCGGCGCGTCATTCACGCCGTCGCCGACCATGGCGACCTTCTGCTCGGCGCTCAGCTTCTTGATCGCCTCAACCTTGTCCTCCGGCATCAGATCGCCCCAGGCCTCGTCGAGCCCGACATCCTTGGCGATAGCGTCGGCGACCTTCTGGTGATCGCCGGAGATCATGATCATCCGCTTGATGCCGAGCGTGTGCAGCTCGGCCAGCGCCTTGCGCGCGGCGGCGCGTGGCGTATCCATCAAGCCTATCGCACCTAGTTCCTTGTCGCCGTAGCGCACGACCATCGTGGTGCGGCCGCCGTCGCGCAGTTTCGCAATGGCCGCTACCATGGCCTCGCCCAGCGGCGCGATGCCGTCGGCGCCGAACATCTCGGCCTTGCCGATCCAGACCGGTTTGCCCTCCAGCGTTGCGGTCACCCCGCGTCCGGTGAGGCTCTTGAGATCCTGCGCCTCCGCGACGTCGCGTCCACCCAACCGCTCACGGCCGTCGCGCGCGATCGCCTCCGCAAGCGGATGGTCGCTGAGTTGCTCGACGGCCACGGCGACCCTAAGCAGTTCGTCTTCCGAAACACCCTCGGCCGGGACGATGTCGGTGATGCGCGGACGGCCCTCCGTCAGCGTGCCGGTCTTGTCGAACGCGATCGCGCTCAGCGAGCCGAGATTTTCCAGTGGGGCACCGCCTTTTACGAGAACGCCGCCCCGCGCCGCGCGCGCCACGCCCGACAGCACTGCGCTCGGCGTGGCGATCGCCAGTGCGCAGGGACTGGCCGCCACCAGCACCGCCATGGCGCGATAAAAGCTGGCGCTGAACGGCTCATCGATCACCATCCAGGCGAACAGCAGAATGACGGCGAGCGCCAGCACCGCCGGCACAAAAATGCGCTCGAACTTATCGGTGAAACGCTGGGTCGGTGATTTCTGAGTCTCGGCCTCGCTCACCATCTGCACGACCTTGGCGAGCGCGGTTTCCGTCGAAAGACGCGTCACCTCGATCTCGATCGCACCCGCGCCGTTAATGGTCCCGGCAAACACGCGCGACGACGCCTCCACGGCGTTGGGCTTGGCACGCGCCCTCGTAACGTCCTCGACCGGCCGCTTATCGACCGGGATGCTCTCGCCGGTCACCGGCGCCTGGTTGACGCTCGACTCGCCCTTGACCAAAAATCCATCGGCGGGCAGCCGCTCATTCGGACGCACGACAACCACGTCACCGACCACGAGGTCCTCTACGGGGACCTCGCGCGTCTCGCCGTCGCGGCGCACGGTGGCCGTCCGAGGAGCCAATTCGGCGAGCGCTTCAATCGCCTGCTTGGCCCGCCCCATCGCATAGTGCTCGAGCGCGTGGCCGAGGCTGAACAAGAACAACAGCAACGCGCCTTCCGCAAAGGCGCCAAGCGCCGCGGCGCCCGCCGCCGCGACCAGCATCAGCGTGTCGATCTCGAACTTCCTGAGGCGCAGATTGTCGATCGCTTCGCGCAGCGTATAGAACCCGCCGAAGAAATAGGCGGCGATATAGCAGGCGGTCGGCAGCCAGGAGGGAGCCGTTGGCAGGAGCTTCTCGATCGCGACGCCAACGCCAAGTAGAGCGCCACAGGTGAGCGAGAAGATCAGTTCGGTGTTGGGCCCGAGAAGGCCCCCATGCGCATGATCGTGATCTTTTTCGCCCCTGCCGCCCTTGTCTTCGCCGTGATCGTGGCCGGCATGATCGGGACCGGCATGATTATGGCCCCCATGCTCGTCAGCCGCCTCGTCCTTCCCGGAACGCCGCGGCTCCGGCGCAGGCGCCCGGGCGACGACCTGCTCACGCACCGTGACACCCATTTTGGCGAGCGCATCGCGGACGGCCTTCTCAGACCCCTGGCTCCGGTCAAATTCAACACGCACCACCCCGCCGGCGCTCGCTTGCGCCTCCAGTACGCCCGGCACTGTACGCAGACCATCGGCAACCGTGCGTGCCCGGCGCTGGTGGGCGATCCCTTCGACCTGCCACAGCAGATGGCCGAACCGTTCGCTGATCGTGGCACCGGCGCTCGCCGCGAGCTCGCGGATCCGCGGTAGTGGTATGATCTCCGGGTCGTAGTGCACGCAAAGCTGGGCCGGCTCGCCCGGGCCGGTGCCCCGCACGTGCACCTCCTCGACGCCCGCGCGCCCGCCGATCTCCGAGGTGAGCCGCGCGACGCAGGCATCGTCGGCGTCCGGCACGTCAGGCAGCAGGATCGGAATATCCAGACGAAGTTTTTCGGTCATCTCACACCTCTTTGCCTCAAGCCACTGACGACGATGGGAGAGCGCTGCCAGCCTGTGCTGGCCGCTTCCTCATCATTTCTCCGAGATGGAGACGGGGCTGACCGGACTGTTCTCACGATTGCATAAATGCCGCGATAGTCCAATCTTCGTATAGCCTCAATGGTAGAAACGCTTTTCGTTCTGACGCCCGCAGCGCATGCCAAGATCACCGCAATGTTCGCCGCTCTTCTTCCGGTTGAGCGGACCGGCAATCGGTCGGATCGGGCGATCCTTGGTGCAATGAATAGCTAGATTAATGTTTGTTCTCTCGGCCAGATTGTTGAGCGAGATCAACCCCTGCAAGCGCAAGATGCGATAACAATTGGCTGAGCCAACGCGGAGAAAACGGAGAACAGATGGCCTTCAAAGACTTGCTGATGGTCCTGACGACCTACCCGGATCCAACGCCGGTCGCGGAGCTTGCCCAAGGCGTCGACTTCGCCGCAGCCATCGGCGCCAAGATTTCGGCCGTTGCCTGCGAAGTTGAATTTCGAATTCCAGGAAGCGTTGTCGGTAACCTATTGAATGTTCCCGCATTGGCCGCCGCTGAGAGCAGGAAGAGTTCGACGAATGCGCTAGCGCTCTTAACCACATTCCAGCAGGCCGCTGAGAAGCGGGAGGTATTTCACGAGCGGCGATCGGAGACTTGCCTGATCTCAGAAGTTGCGGACGTATTGGTCGAACACGCACGCCTTCGCGATTTGACGATCGTCCCCGTAGGAGAGGGTGATTATGTCGATGTCGGCGATTGGTACGTTGAACAGATCGTATTCGGATCGGGACGCCCTACACTTATCACCCCGAAACCAGCCAGTCATCGCGGTGCGCTCACATTGAACACTGCGGTGGTGGCTTGGGATTTCAGCCGACCTGCAGCGAGGGCGATTGCCGACGCAATTCCGATACTGGCAATGGCCAAACGGGTGTACGTCGTGACGGTCACCGGCGACAAGGCAATCAATACCAGGCGTTCTGGCGCAGAACTCGCAAAGCATCTGGCGATTCATGGTGTCGAGGTCACATTGGATACGACCAATGCCGCCGGTCGAAGCATCGGCGACACACTCGATTCGTATGTTGCCTCACGCGAGGCCGACCTTCTCGTTATGGGAGCATACGGACACTCTCGCATTCGAGATTTCATCCTCGGCGGGGCAACAAAAAGCATGCTCGCGCGGCCGCCGCTTCCGATCTTTCTGTCGCATTGATTGCGAGCACGAACGGCTTTCTCAGGGCTGCGCGATGATACGCCTGCAAACCGACATACAAGTGCCCGGCTTGAACAGCCGTGAAGTGACCGACTTCATGCTGAACTGCGACGACGCCAGCTATCAAGCCTGGTGGCCCGGGGTTCACTTGCGATTTCACACTGTGCGCAAGGTCGCAGGCGATGTCGGCAACCTGATTTACATGGATGAATATGTCGGTCGTTTCCGCCTGAAATTCCATGCGGTTGTGACCGCCTCGATTCCAGGCAAGGAGATCACCTGGCAGTTCGTCAGGGGCGTGCGGCTCCCCGGAAGACTCATCCTGGGCCTCGAAGACGAAGCGGACGGCGTGGCGATCTCTCACGTGGTCGAGGCCGGATTTCGCGGTCCGGGCCGCATATTCGATGCGGTCTTGCGCTTTTGGTTCACGCCCGAATTCGCGGATGCGCTGGACGAGCACGTGCGCACCGAATTTCCGAAGCTACGGGACTTGCTGCGTTCGCGGGGCTCTGGGGCCGCCAAGGCGTAGCGCAAAGGCGATCCGCCGCTTTTTGCGTTCGTGCGTCGGCTGGGCCTTGGATGGTGTTTGCTCTGCTTTTTTATCGTCCACGGGATCGCAAGGACTTCCGGAACCGCCACAGCGACAGCAGGAAGAAGGCAAGGCCGATCGCGAATAGGTTTAGCAATTGAGGCCAGACCGCACTGAGTCCCGCGCCCCGGAACAGGATCGACTGCGACAGGGACACGAAATGCGTGTCGGGCGCGGCCATCATGACCGCGCGGACAGCACTTGGCATGCTCTCCGCGGGCGTCAATCCGCCGGCGAGGACCTGCAGCGGAAACAGCACCATCAGCAGCAGCAGGCCAAACTGGGGCATGGATCCCGCGATCGTCGCAAGGAGGATGCCCAGCGACGCGGTCGCAAATAGCTCGAAGACCAGGCCCAGCATGAGCAGCCACAGCGAGCCGGCAACCGGAATCGCAAGCCAAGTCTGTACCACGACGGTGAGCGCGAACAGAGCTGCCAAGAACACCGCGAGCGCCACCGGCCAGATCTTTGCCAGCATGATCTCGATCGGCGTCACCGGCATGACCAGGAGATGCTCGATCGTGCCGCGCTCACGCTCGCGAATGAGCGCCGCGCCGGCCAGAATGACCGACAGGAGCGAGACGTTGTTGATGACTTCCATCATCGCGCTGAACCAGCCGGCATTGAGCTCAGGGTTGAAACGCGCGCGCAACACCAAATCGACCGGCGCCGCTTCTGCCGCACGATAGTGCCGTGCGAATTCGGTGACCTCGGCCGAAACGATCGCCCGCGCATAGCCGGCGCCGGTGAACGCCTGAGTCATGCGGGTCGCGTCGACGTTGAACTGGATCGCCGGCTCGCTGCCGGCCAAAACGTCGCGTTCGAAATTGGGCGGGATCACGAGCGCGAAAGTGTCGATGCCTGCATCCATGCGCTGGTTCATTTCCGGGAGCGAAATGACCTTGGGGGCGCTGAAATAGGGACGATAAAAGGCCGACGCGATCCGCGCCGACAGCGACGAGACGTCCTCGTCGACGATCGAGATCGGCGCGTTGTTGAGATAGAGCGGAACCGCCGTCGCCGCGACGTAGATCTGCAAGGAGAAGGCGTAGGCAATCAGTGCCAGCAGAGCGGGATTGCGAACGAGGCTCCATAACTCCTTGACGCCCAGCCGCCAGATGTTCGAGGCACGCATGGCTCAGCGCGCCTGCTTCTTGAGAAAAAGCACGCTCAGGCCGATCAGGACCGGACCCGCGGCCAAAAGCGGCACCAGGGATGACCGGAGTTCGGCAAACCCCAGCGCCTTGGAGAAGGCGCCGCGCGCGATGGTGACGAAGTGGGTCGCCGGGTTGACCGCGCCGATGAGGACGGCCGAACCTTCCATGGAGGCGACCGGATCGATCATGCCGGAATACTTGACCGCCAGCAGCATGGTCGCGAGCGTGGTGAGGAAGATCGCCGCGATCTGGCTGTTCATAAAACTCGAGATGAACAGTCCGAGCGCGGTCGTCGCGATGACATAGAACAGCCCGCCGGCGATGAAGGCGGCAAGGTTTCCGGTGAAGGGAACGCCTTGCACGAAGATGCCGAACGCCGTCAGCGTGACGAGATTCATCATCGCCAGGCCGACATAGGGCAATTGCTTGCCGAGCAGAAATTCCAGCCGGGAGACGGGCGTGACGTAGAAATTGACGATCGAGCCGAGGTCTTTCTCCCGGACGATGCTGAGCGTCGCGAGCATCGCGGGAATGAGCAGGAGAAGCATGGCGATGACCGCCGGCACAATGGCCTTGCGGCTCTCCACGTTCGGATTGTAGCGGAAGCGGGTTTCAAGCTGGAAGTCGCCCGCCAGCGCCCGGGGACCGAGCTTCTCGCGCATCGCCTGCGCCATCCAGTTGGCATGGACGCCTTCGACATAGGCGCGCGCGGTCTCGGCGCGCGACGGCATGGCGCCGTCGATCCACGCGCCGATCTGCACCGGACGGCCACGCTCCGCGTCGCGCGCAAAGCCCGGCGGAATCTCGATGGCAAGGCTGAGCTCGCCGCTGCGCATGCGGCGATCCAGGTCCGCGTAATCGGCGATGGGCGGACGTTCCGTGAAATAGCGCGAGCCCGCGATATCGAGATCATAGCTCCGGCTGATCGTGGTCTGATCGTGGTCAAGAACCGCATAAGGCAGGTTCTCGACGTCCATGCTGAACCCGTACCCGATCACGAAAAGCAGAAGAAGGCTGCCGATGAAGGCGAAGGAGGCGCGGATCGGATCACGACGCAGTTCAAGAGTCTCGCGTCGGGCGTAGCTCATCATGCGCCGGACGTCGAAGAAACGCCGCGTGCTCGCATTGGGATTCGCGCCGGCATGCGACCGAGCAGCGTCGGACGTCGCCGGTGCGGTGACAGCCTGGCCGCCGCCCGCTTCCTGCAAGTGGCCGATGAAGGCTTCTTCGAGATTTGCCGCGCCACGCGCTTCCACGATCGCGGCAGGCGTATCGCTGACGAGCACCTTGCCCGCATGCATCAGGGAGATGCGATCGCAGCGTTCCGCCTCGTTCATGAAATGTGTGGAGATGAAGATGGTGACGCCGTCCTGGCGCGACAGATCGACGAAGCTCTGCCACAGCGCATCGCGCGCGACCGGATCGACGCCCGAGGTCGGCTCGTCGAGGATCAATATTTCCGGGGCATGGATCGTCGCCACGGCCAGCGAGAGCCGCTGCGTGACGCCGAGCGGCAAGGCATCCGGCAGGCCGTCCATGATCTCGGTTAAGTCGAAACGCGTCGCCATCGCGTCGACGCGGGACGGGATGTCGGCAGCAGGCAATTCGAATAGCTGGGCGTGCAGTTCCAGATTTTGCCGCACGGTGAGTTCGGAATAGAGCGAGAAGAACTGCGACATGTAGCCGACGCGCCGGCGCGTCCCGAGATCTTGCGGATCGAGTTCACGACCGAACAACCGGGCCGTGCCCCCGCTCGCGGGCAGCAGGCCGGCCAGCATCTTCATGGTGGTAGTCTTGCCGCAACCGTTCGAGCCGAGAAACCCGAAAATCTCCCCGCGCGGAATGCGAAAACTGACATGGTCGACAGCGGTGAAGTCTCCGAACCGGGCGGTGAGACCCTCGGCCTCAATCGCCGGCTCCTTGCCGTTGTCCTCTGGCCGCGGCGGAATCACCACCGCGCGATGCTGCTTACGCCTCTCGTCCGGCATCAACGCGATGAAGGCGGCGTCCAGCGACGACGTCCGGGTCTGGGCCTGAAGCTCGGCGGGGCTGCCGGCGGCGAGCACGCGCCCGGCATCCATGGCCACCAGCCAGTCGAACCCGGCCGCCTCCGCCATATAAGCCGTCGCGACGATCACGCTCATTTCCAGCCGCTCGGCCCTGATGCCGGCGATCAGATCCCAGAACTGGCGACGCGCCAGCGGATCGACGCCGGTGGTCGGCTCGTCGAGGATCAGAAGGTCGGGATCGTGGATCAGCGCGCAGCAGAGGCCCAGCTTCTGCTTCATGCCGCCGGAGAGCTTGCCGACGGCTCTGTCCCGAAACGGACCGAGGCCGGTGCTGACGAGCAGGTCATGGATGCGCCGCTCGCGCTCCGCCTTGGCGTGCCCGAACAGTCGCCCGAAGAAGTCAATGTTCTCGAACACTGAAAGCGTCGGATAAAGGTTCTTGCCGAGTCCCTGCGGCATATAGGCGATGCGAGGACCAACCCCGTTGCGCTCGCGCGCGCTGGACATATTCGCGCCGAGCGCCTCGACATAACCCTGCTGCACCTTGCGGGCGCCGGCGATCAGCGACAGCAATGTCGATTTGCCGACGCCGTCAGGCCCAATCAGGCCAAGCATGCGCCCGGTCGGAAAGTCGAGCGTGATATCGTCGAGCGCGCGCTTCTTTTTGAAGACATGGCTGACTCCTCGCAGCCGAGCAGCAAGCACAGCCGGCTCTAACGTGCGCTGTTCCTGCTCATGCGAGATCATTCCAACACTCTTTGCGGAAGGGTCTCCGGCCATTGCGCCGCCGGATTGAGCTTCACATACGCCACTCCCGGCAAGCCCGGCTTGACGTACTCGGAATATTTCTTGAGCAAGTCGCGTGCGATCCGCACGCGGACACGGAACATCAGGCCTTGCCGTTGTTCCGCTGTCTCGACCGTCTTCGGCGTGAACTGCGCGATGTCGGACAGGAAGGACACCGTCGCGGGTATCGCCACGTCCGGCGCCGTATCAAGCACGATGCGAGCCTCCGCACCGAGCGAGAGGCGGCCGGCCTGGGCGGTCGGCAGGAAGAAGGTCATGTAGACGTCGTTGAGGTCGATCAGGTTGAGCACCCGGCCGCCAGCGGCGATCACTTCGCCCGGCTGCGCCACGCGGTATTGCACCCGTCCATCGCGTGGAGACCGAAGGGCACTGTCGTTGACGTCGACCTGAATACGCTCGATCGTGGCTTCGGCCGCTTCGATGTTGGCTTCGGCATCGACGATCTTAGCCCGCGCCGAAGCGATGCTCGCCTCGGCTGCAGCGACTTGCGCACGCGCGGCGTCACGTGCGGCCGTCGCTCCTTCCCTCCGGGCTCGGTCGTCATCGAGCGTCTGAAGCGACACGGCATTGCGTTCCGCCAACTGCTCCGACCGCTCCAGCCGGCGTTGCGCGGCGTCGAGCTCGGTCGCCCGCTGTGCGAGAACCGCCTGCGCCGCGGAGCGCTCGGCTTCGCGCTGTGAAACTCCGCTCTGCGCCGCCTGCTTGGCAATCTGGCTTCGCTGCAGAAGGGCGCGTGCCTCCCGCAACTGGGCCTGGAGCGGAAGCGTATCCATGTGAACGAGTATCTGTCCGGAAGTGACGACATCGCCTTCCTGAACGAGGATTTCCCTGATCCTCCCCGACGAACGGGCCGCGATGTCGATCGCGACCGCCTCCATGCGACCGTTCCCGCTCGCAATTCCGGCCGGCAATTCGCTCTTGGTCAGCTGCTGCGTCAGATACCAACCGCCGACGCCTGCTGCGACGGCGATGGCAATCCAGAGCCACGGCTTTCCTGTGAACATCTTGCTCATTCCGGCCATTTCTTCCTGGCCTGATCGGTGAACGGCCTCATGAAGGATCTTTCCTAATGACCTGGAGTGTGTGAAGGGCGATCATGCGCTCTTCATCGGTGGGTATGACGAGGATTGCTACGGGGCTGTCGGGCGTCGATATCCGCAGAGCGCTGTCGCGATTGGTCGCCTCGTCGATCCGAAGGCCAGCCCAAGCGAGCCGGCCGCAGATCCGGTGGCGCACATCGGCGTGGTTCTCGCCGATGCCGGCGGTGAACACGAAGGCGTCGAGTCCGCTGAGCGAGGCGATGAGGCCGCCCGCCTCACGCGCTGCCCTCCAGCAGAAAAGTTCGATCGCTTCCTCGGCCTCGGGGCCGCCACTAGCCGATAATGTGCGCATGTCACTGGAGATTCCAGACACGCCCAGCAGCCCCGACTTCCGGTAGAGGAGATCCTCGATATCCGCCGGAGACATTCCGAGCTGCGTTTGCAAATGAAGCACAACGCCGGGATCGATGGCGCCACAGCGTGTTCCCATCATC
Source organism: Phreatobacter oligotrophus (assembly GCF_003046185.1). Classification (NCBI taxonomy): domain Bacteria; kingdom Pseudomonadati; phylum Pseudomonadota; class Alphaproteobacteria; order Hyphomicrobiales; family Phreatobacteraceae; genus Phreatobacter; species Phreatobacter oligotrophus. Next base: position 1,008 of record NZ_PZZL01000023.1, on the reverse strand, counting down.
AGTCCGTCGAGCGCGGTGAAGCCCATGGTGGAGTCGATGCTTTTGCCGGCGTGCATGGCGCACAGGCTGGCGCCATTGCCGAGATGCGCCGCGATCACCCGGCCGGCAGCAAGCACGGGATCGATCTCACTCAGACGCCGGGCGATATACTCGTAGGACAGACCATGGAATCCGTACCGCCGGACGCCCTGCTCATGGAAAGCGCGCGGGAGGGGCAAGCGCGCGGCGACCGCCGGCTTGTCGTGGTGGAACGCTGTATCGAAGCACGCCACCTGCAGCAATTTCGGCCGGAGCTGTGCGATCGCCCGGATGGCGGCGAGATTGTGCGGCTGGTGCAGCGGCGCGAGCGGGTTGAGCTTTTCCAGTGCATCAAGGACTGCGTCGTCGACGAGACGCGGTGCGGCGAACTCGGTCCCGCCGTGCACGACACGGTGGCCAATCGCGATCACCTCGCGGTCGCCCAGATGTTCCGCCGCCCAGGCGGAGATGTCCTTGAGCAGTTCGGCGTGGGTCAGCGATGCGCCGTCCGGCCAGACACGCTCCAGCAGGATATCGCCGTCGGCCGAGCGAACCCGGAGGCTGGGCGCGATGCCGATTCGCTCGACCTTGCCGCCGGCCGACAGCGCGGGGTTGTTGGCTCCGTCGAGCGTGAACAGTGCAAACTTGATGCTCGATGAGCCGGAATTGAGACTGATGATGGCTTTCATGCGCTGGCCGGCAATCCTGGGGCCGCCTTGGTCGCCGTGCGCGCCATCAGCACGGCGACCGCGCAGGAGGCCAGACGCGTACGCAGGCTGTCGGCGCGGCTGGTGAGGATGATGGGGACCCGCGCCCCCAGCACAATGCCGGCAGCATCCGCATCGCCGAGAAAGGTCAGCTGCTTCGCGAGCATGTTCCCAGCCTCGAGATTAGGTGTGGGTTCTGAGGAGGTTGTTCATCGCCCGTGAGGGCCTGATGGTGGTCGTCGCGACACGAAGCACCACAGGGCACGAGGATGAACAACCCGCA